>CAZAKB010000129.1:0-8288 GCA_964485475.1 uncultured bacterium | reverse complement strand
AAGTAGTGTATCGGCCCTCTAATCCCATCCTCCGCCTTGAGAGTTCCCGGGAATGACTCAAACCTAAAACAAGGCTGAATATTTCTTCACTGTTTCCCATGTCCGCAATTTATACCTTTTTACAAATTATCCGCTAAAATCACAGTGGGTATTAATTTTCAATATGGATAGAAAAAAGTTTCCGGTCAGTTTCCGGTCTCTTCTGACAATATTAGGTAATATTTGGTAATCATATGGCTATATGAAGGAATTTACACCAGTGTTAATTTTAGTGTGTTGTCGACGGGAAAAGGGGTGTGGGCGCTACAGGATTCGAACCTGTGACCCCCTGCTTGTAAGGCAGGTGCTCTGAACCAGCTGAGCTAAGCGCCCTTTGGTCTAGCGAACTGCTTTGTTCACTCAAAAAGCCCGAAAATTTACTGAAACTATATCAAATATCAAGGAGTTTATTTGACTATTTCCAAACCGCCAAATCAAGGACTTCAGACATTTCTTTGACAAACTCAAAATTCATCTCTTTTTTGATCTGTTTGGGAATTTCCACCAAATCCTTACGATTATGGTTCGGTAATATTACCCGTCGTAATCCAGCCCGATGGGCCGCCAACACTTTTTCCTTTATTCCACCAACCGGCAACACTGTACCGCGCAACGTAATCTCACCGGTCATGGCCAGTTTATCTTTGACTTTTTTCTGTTTCAGCAGTGAATAAATCGCCGTCAAAATCGTCACTCCGGCAGATGGACCGTCTTTTTGAACTGCACCGGCCGGGACATGGACGTGGATGTCTGTTTCACTGAAAATCTTTTCATCAATAGCCAGCTCTTTGGCATTCGATCGGATATAACTCAGCGCGGCTTCAGCCGATTCTTTCATTACATCCCCCAGCTGACCAGTCAGATGCAGATTCCCTTTACCTTTCATACCTGTCGCTTCAATAAACAGAATATCTCCGCCGACTGCCGTCCAGGCCAATCCAATCGAAACACCTGGCTTCGACGCCCGTTCCGCGATATCCACAAAAAAACGCTGCGGACCCAAGTACGTATCCACCGCCTTTTCATCAATTATATAACTTCTCTGCCGTTTACGACCGGCAACATCCCGGGCCACTTTACGGCAGATATTCGCGATTTCACGTTCCAGGTTTCGGACACCGGCTTCACGGGTATAATGGGCAATAATTTTGCGAATACCTTTGTCGTCAAACTCGACTTTAGTCTGAATCAGACCATGTTCCTTAATCTGTTTCGGAATAAGAAATGTCTTGGCTATATTTAGTTTTTCTTCTTCAATATATCCGGAGAATTCCAGCATTTCCATACGGTCCCGCAAGGCCGGCAGAATGGTGTCATTCATATTTGCAGTGGCAATAAACATGACCTTGGACAGGTCATAGTTCACTTCCAGATAATGATCACTGAAAGTACTGTTTTGCTCAGGATCCAGTACCTCTAACAAAGCCGATGATGGGTCACCCCGGAAATCATTACCGACTTTATCAATCTCGTCCAGCATAAAAATCGGATTACTGGAACCGGATTTGCGGATACTCTGAACGATTCTTCCCGGTAATGCGCCAATATAGGTTCGGCGATGACCTCGAATTTCGGCTTCATCCCGGACCCCACCAAGTGAAATGCGTATAAATTTGCGTCCCATCGCCCGGGCAATCGATTTTCCCATGGAAGTCTTTCCAACTCCGGGAGGTCCCACAAAACAGAGAATCGGTCCTTTGACCGTACTGTCTTTTTCAACCTGTTCTTTGAGTTTTCGCACTGCCAGGTATTCAATCACCCGGTCTTTGACTTTATCCAGGCCATAATGATCTTCATCCAGAATGGTTTTAGCCATTTTGACGTCGACATTATCATCGGTAAACATACTCCAGGGCAGCTCAACCAGCCAGTCAAGATAGGTTCGGGAAACAGTGTATTCCGGTGATGCCGGTGGAATTTTCTGAAGCCGGTCCAGTTCCTTTTCAGCAACTTTTCGGGCTTCATCGGTCATCTTGGACTTGTTGATTTTCTCTTCAAGTTCCTTCATTTCCATGGTGCCTTCATCTTCACCCAGCTCTTTTCGGATGGTCTTCATCTGCTCCCGCAGAAAATATTCACGCTGGGTCTTGGAAATCTCATCCTGTACTTCGGACTGAATCATTTCGCCCAGTTCAATCCGTTGTATCTCTTTATTGATGATAATTGTCGAACGTTCCAGCCGTTTCTTTATATTCATCTGTTCAAGCACTTCCTGCTTTTCACCAACCGGTACATTCAAAAGATGAATCGCCCGGTCCGCCAAACGTCCGGGATGTTGAATATTGGATAATATAGTTGTATGTTCTTCAGTCAGATAGGGCGCGACCTTGATCATTTTTCCATATAATTGCCGTATATTGGCCACAAGCGCATCAATTTCAATGCCCGGCTCATACATCTCCTGAACTTTCAGAACAGCACCTCTGAAATAGGGTTCCTGTTGAATATATGATTGTATTCTGGCCCGTTCCATACCCTGTACAATAGCGCTCTTGCTGCCATCGGGCATATTAAAAATCTTCAGCACCTGGGCAATGGTACCCCATTCATACAGATCTTCCTTGTCCGGCATCTCTAACGATCCGTCTTTTTGAGCAACCACGACAATCCGGCGTTTAGCCTCCGGCAAATCTTCGATCAATTTCAGCGAACGTTCACGGCCCACATAGATCGGAATCACCTGTTGCGGAAACAGTACGGTATTTCGTAATGCCATAATCGGCAGAATTTCCGGAATACCTTGACCAGACTCCGGTTCGTCATAATTATCCGTAATTTTTATCTCTTCAGCCATTAATATCTCCTATTCAAGTAACACTAGACTATATTCTTCAGTTTAAAACAGACAAAACCGCTAATGTTTCAATCAGACAGTTGCTTTGTCCATTTCTTTGAGAGCCGTCACAAATCGAAGGGTTACAGCAAAATCACCCTCTTTGGATTTTCCGGCCACTGCCGGAAACAGACCTGTACTTAATTGCTGGTCCAGCATCCAGTTGACCGCCTTCCTTAAATTCGGATGGTCGTGTAAATCCGCAAATGGCGCTAAGGCCTCGATAAACCGCAAGGTCCCGCCCCGGAACAGACCATTATCCGTGTAATCCGTATGCAGAAAACTCCAGGCGTCAGACTCAGGAAACAGTGTTGTATGACTCCGCTCTAAATAATTGTCCAGAACAAAGGCAGCGGCCTTGTGACAGACATCAGAGTGACGCAATCGGGAATGTACGCTGAAGGCCTGAAAAGCAAAGAGGGTTGTCCAGATACCACTTTTGGTATTTTTCAGGGATACACCGTCGGGAACCATCGAAGGCGACAGCCAGCCGCCATCAGACCGTTGACGCTTCGCCAGCCAGCGATACCCCTTCTCCACAAAGGGATTGCCAATCAGGTCGTATTGGGCAAGCAACCAGAGCGCATACCCATGATGGTGCAATAATAATGGAAATTTGCCATCCGGTTTTTGGGTCTTCAACAAGGCAATAATTCCTCTTTGGATAGAGGGCATTTCTTTTGTACAACCATAGTCAAGCAGCTCTGTCATGTTTTTTAACTGATATAAAAAGGACATCGCCCGGTTACGTTCTTCGATTTTATATTTCTTTTCCAATTCCCAGAGCCCGTCAGGTAACTGGCTCTTTAACAGATGTTCGCGGGGGGTGTATTTATAAAAATCTCTTCTCAGGGTGTCCAGTAATTCATCATCACCGGGAGTAAAGCGCAAGGCCGTCGCATAACGGACAGGCAGGGGCGCCTTTTTTAATAAAACGGGGAGAGGATCATTTTTTAGTAAATAAACCCAATTCTTAATTTTCGACATAATCTGCTCATTTCTATTAATTTACCGGAATATATACGGTACAGACCGATGTATTAATCCGGATATTTGTTGGTTCATTTTATATTTAAAAGACAACCAGAGATGGTATATGCAGTAAAAAACGAAGTCGCGGTTAAAATTTTTCAGAAATCTCATTATGAAAATTAACATCTTAAAATAACGCTCAATCGGTCGGTAATATCCTTGGTTTCAACACTAAATGCAAGGATTATTTATCCTTTTCCTGTTCAATAATCGCCATAATCAACGTTTCAATCTGCTGATAATCCGACGCTCTGTAATGGATATCGGGTAAATCATCCTGGGAAAAACCATTGAGAAATCCAATCGTAATCGCACCCGCTGCGATAGCTGATTTCAGACCATTGACCGAATCTTCGATAACGATTGTATTTTTTAGTTTGACGTCCATTAAATGGCAAATTTTCTGATAGGGTTCCGGATGTGGCTTTGTATGAAGAACCTCATCCGCAGTAACACTCCAGCGAAAATGATTACGGATCGGTGTATTATCAAATATCCAGTTCATTAAATTTCGGGAACTGGATGTGGCCAACCCGGTTTTTACACGCATATTGATTTTATTATAAAACTCCAGAAACCCTGGAATGTAATCTAATTCAGTTACAAAATATTTCTTTAAAATCGCCCGACCTCTTAAACTCATCTCTTCTATCGGTGCTGTAATTTTATAGCGCTCCCGGAGGATACCCAGAAACATGTTCTCGGAAAGGCCTTTGGTGTCCTTCAAATCTTCGATTTTTATATCAACTCCATAGGAGGCAAACAGCTCTTTTTCAGCCTTTTCATACAACGGCTCGCTGTCAACAACTACACCATCAAAATCAAACACAATTGCTTCTATCGGGGACATTTGGTTATCCTATGAATCCAATTATCAGGTATATTAACAGCGCCAAACCGGCCGATGACAACGCGTAAGGCAACTGGGTATTCACATGATCGATATGATCACAGGCACAGGCCATGGATGCGATCATGGTCGTATCGGAAATGGGTGAACAGTGATCTCCGAAAACACCACCTCCCATGACGGCGCTTACCATCAGCGGCAGGCTCAATCCCATATTCAGGGCCAAGGGTACAGCGATGGGAACCATTATCGCAAATGTTCCCCAACTGGTCCCGGTTGCAAAAGAAATAAAACAGGCAATCAAAAACACCATCGGGACGATGAGGGCTGGATGAATCGTTGCCGATGCCAGGTTGGCTACATAGGGTCCCGTTCCGATGGTTTTACAGGTTGCTCCCAGGGTAAATGCAAACACCATCAGCAATCCCATAGGAATCAGTCCACCCATACCCTTCATGACCAGATCGAGGATTTCCTTCAGGGAAAAGATGCCCTGAATTTTATAGATTACCGCCCCGACTGCAATTCCCATAATCACAGCCCAGAAAACCGCAGTTGAGCCTGAACCCTGAGTAATATTCCCACCGCCTGTGATCAGCAGTCCCAGCGGAACCGTTAATACCATCGAGACCAGGGGCAGCAACATATTGATCGGCCGCGGTGTAACACCCTCCTTGGCGGGCATGGCAATCGTCTCTTCCGACACCAGCAACTGTGCTCCGTCCCGAATTACCTTGCCGGTTTCACGGGCTCGTTTTTCGGCTTTCGCCATCGGTCCGAAATCTTTGTTGGTAATGGTGATAAACAGCACCAGTAAGATGGTAAAAATGGCATAAAAATTGGTCGGTACCGCTTTTAAAACAGTAAAAAACGGATTCTCAATCTGCTGCGCCACCAGCAGTCCGGTCAGCACAGCGCCCCAACCATTAAACGGAATCATCACACAAACCGGCGCGGAGGTTGAGTGCGCCAGGTAAGCCAGTTTTTCCCGCGGTACTTTGAATTTATCAAACAGCGGCCGTCCGATTGATCCGATAACCAGGTTGATCATATTGCTTTCAATGAATATCAGAATCCCGATCAACCACAGCATGATTCCGGCACTGCGACGGTTATTAACCAGCCCTTTGTCGCTAATCCATCTGATAAATCCCTTAACACCACCGGAATGCTGCATCAGGACAATCAGCGCTCCAACCATCATGCTGAAAATAATGACTTTGGTATTCCCGGAATCCTTAAATGTATTAACCGTGGCCTCCAGCGTGTCGCGTAATCCAAGTAGCGGATTCCAGTGATTGATCGCTGTCCACCCCAGCCAGATACCCAGAAAAAGTGACGGATAAACCTGTTTTGTTCGTATGGCTAATATAATTGCCAGCAGGGGAGGTAATATTGATATCCATCCATAACTATCCATCATGACAATCCTTACTTGGTTTATAGTTACGTTCAGGGAAACAAAAAATAAATAATCATTGGGAAACCGGTATCGTCAGATAAAAGGTTGTGCATTTTTCGGCATCTGTTTCAACTCTGAATCTCACCTTATATCGCTCAAGTAAACTATAGGCGTTGAAGAGTTGCATGGTCGCCAGTTGTTCAACGCCAAGATTTCGTTTGCCTGCAAACTTTTTCAGAGAATAAAAGGGCGTAAACACAGAATTTCTGTCTTCATCGCTTAATGGCTTGCCGGTGTGAAATATTGTAAGAATTATGGTATTTTCGTCAAACTCGGTGTGAATCCGAAGTTCCCGGCGGGTAGATTTTTCCATTGCATTGATCGAAAATTCCAGTATTCCCGATATTGCATGCGTAAAATCGATGTAGTGGCCTCTGATAGCGGGGATATTACGATCCAGGTCAAACTGTATATCCGCACTGTTTTTCGCATACTGATTCGATTCCATATAGGCAATATCGGTTTTCAGCAAATCGTTCAGATCAATGTCTGTGACTTTCTCAACCTGTTCCCGCTTAGCCTTTTTAATAAAATTATCCGCCATTTGAACAATTTTATTGGCATTATTGATAATGATATCCGGTTCTTTCAAATCCGGCATCTTCTGTTTTAGTAACTGCGCCCGCCCCACAATTACCGTCAGGGTATTCCGGATATTATGAACAATCCCACCGGCAAATATCCCCATACTGGTAACTTTTTGACGTTTTAAAATCTCTACTTCAAGTTTGCGCTGATACATCTCGGTCTTTTTACGGTCGGTGATATCACTGACGATTGCAAAAGTGGCCGGTGTATTATGATAATTGATAATTCTGACATTTGCTTCAATGTCTAAACGGCTGCCATTTTTCTTTTTAAATACTGTCTCGTATCGTGATGAAACCGTTTCGCCCCTCTGTCGCCGCCGACCGCGCTCTTGCAGAATTGCCAATCCTTCTTCGGTGTAAACACTCCGATAATCCGCCATAATCAGCTCGGCGTATGTGTAGCCCAGCATTTCAGCAAACTGCCTGTTGAGAAATATGAATTTATCTTTTTGGCTGATGACGATTCCATCATTCAGATTTTCTATTAAGAGACGGTACTGCTCTTCAGATTCATGCAATTTTGAAACTACAGACCGATGTACCAAAGCATTGGTAAAAATGTCGGCAATAACTTTCAACAGCTCAACTTCGTCATTTGTCCATGTTCGTTTCCGGCAAACCGAATCAAAACCCACCAGGCCAATCTGGCTGTGACTATAAATCATCGGGACTACTACCAGCGACTGAATATCCTGGGCCAGTAATTCAGCTTTTTCAAGACTTGCCCTTTCCGGTAATTCCTGAACATTATTAATCAGAACAGGTTCTTTCCCCAGCAGGTATTCATTAAACCATGGGCGCTCATGTAACTGGATATTCTGCAGATTCGCAATCTGTGGTATAATGTTTTCCGCACACCACTCGTGACTGTTGCAAAGCGTATTATCAGTCCGGTTCAGTTGAAAAACATAAGCCCTGTCGGACCCCGTAAATTTTCCAATGATCTCAAGTGCGTGATTGATTGCAGTATCAACTTTTCTCGGAGACAGATTGATGAAATCTGTTGAAATATGCAGAATCAACTGTTGGAGGTTTTCAGTATTTTTTAATTCAACCATCGTCAGAGCAACTTATTACATACTGGTTAAACATGCAATTTAATTCAGCCGTAATCCCGACTCTTCCAGGAATATACGCAGTTCCCGAATTGTTTTATATTGATGAGAACGAATACCGATTTGCCGGGCGGCTAATATATTTTCGATCAGATCATCAATAAATAAACATTCTTCCGGGCGATTTTTCGCAACTGACAGCGCTTTATAGTAAATTGCTTGATCCGGCTTCCGGGATTTCACCTTATACGAAAGCACCAGATCGTCAAATTCATCCAGAATCGTTGTTTTTTTTCGAACAGCCCGGATATGCAGATCGTTGGTGTTTGACAGGAGTATCAGTTTCACCTGGCTTTTCAAAACCGGGATCAGCCGGCACACTTCGGGCATCAATTCAAAGGGCTTTTGCCAGATATCAATCAGGGAT
>CAZAKB010000128.1:0-8293 GCA_964485475.1 uncultured bacterium | reverse complement strand
GCTTTCACGGCATCCACCGAATCATAGGGAAATGTCCACGAACCCTGATTGATAATCAGGGCATCCGGCTTGGTTTTAGCAATATTCTTGATCTGGGCCCGAACCAATTGGGTATTCCAGGCTATCTGATCTTCCCGTGGAAATCCCTCTCCGCCACGAACAACTTCTATCCCTTCGCTTTCCAGTGTCTCCACCAGGGATTTTTCATGGGACAACATCATGTCGATATTTTCTGATCGAACCCATGGTCTGGGATCATTCGGGGAAAATACGCCAACTTTCATTTTCATAATTTGGATCCTTATAAATTCTTGGTAATTGCACCTATACTTAACAGTAAATTTCCATACAATCTCTGTTCACCGGTTTGAACAACCAAACATGTATCTCGACTACAAGCAGAGTGATAGAATTCAAGTCTACTTAATTTTTCTAAATTAATTTTGTCCGAGAGAATATTACTGAATTCTTTAAAAATTACTGGTTCACTGCCGTCGTCAGTCTTCATAATATAGGCAGATTCTACCTCAATGGTATCAAGTATAACACTCAAGACATCCGTTGCAGAAGGAATACCGGGTGTCAAATTTAAATACACACACTTCGCATTTTCTCCTGTTTTTGTGCTTACAGGGTAGTTTGAATCAGCAATTAATACTTTTGAGCCATGACCCGCGGTAGCCAGAGCAGAAATAATTTCGGGATTGGTAAGTCTGTGCTTGATCGTAAGCTACACTCCTTCTATTTTACCTGAAACTTCATGCATCATTTCCTTTAGTTGGAGATGCGTTCGTATATATTTATCAAAATAAAAATCATAATCTTTTTTATTTTCTGGATTCGGTTCAATTTTTTCTGTTATTTGAACCATCGATTCAGACGCTTCAACCAAATTTTTATATTTACCAGCACCGACCGAAGCGCAGATGGCCGATCCAAGTGTTGGAGCTTCTGGAACTTTCGTAAGGTAAATAGGAACATTGCATACATCAGCATGAATCTGAAGCCAGAGCTGGCTTTTTGTACCACCACCACAAGCATAAATCTGTTCAGCTTTATATCCATGTTCCTTTAGATTTTCAAGGATATCTCTTGTTCCAAAAGCAGTTCCTTCATAAATAGATCGAAATATATGTCCACTATTATGCGTTAGGCTAAGTCCCCAAATAGCACCTCTTAACAATGAATCTCTAATGGGAGTCCTGTTACCTTGCCAGTAATCCAATAATACTAATCCCTCTGCGCCAACTCCAACTGATTCAGCCTTTCTATCTAGTATCTGGTATAGATCATTACCTGTTGCTTCTGCTTCTAATCTTTCCTTCTCGCAAAAATTATTAATAAACCATTGGATAATTGAACCGGTGGCTGTTTGTCCGCCCTCAAGTATCCAACTATCCGGGATTAAGGCATCAGGATAAGGACCCCACACTCCTGAATCCCATATTGGTCTATCGGAAAAAGCCATATGACAGGTCGATGTTCCAATGACAAGTGCTAATCGTCCGGGTTTAACCGTCGCCAATCCTAACATACCAGCATAAGCGTCAATGCCACCCTGGGCAACAACGGTTCCTTTTTTTAATCCTAACTCTTTAGCAGCTTCATCAGTAAGCTCGCCCGCATAATCTCCCATATTCAATATGTCAGATGGCCACTTCTCTTTTAAATCGTCTAATCCAAGGTCCTTTAAAAGATCATCGGCCCAGCCGCCCTCGGGAGAAGCATAATTCCATTTGCAGGTCACATTACATTTTGATGCCGTCCAGCGCCCTGTCAGTTTGAACATGAACCAATCGGTACTTTCAATAATCCTGAATGCAGAATTATAAATATCAGGTTCGTTTTTCTTTAACCAGAGAGCTTTTGGCAACATCCACTCTGGAGATTCCTGTCCTCCAACATATTTTAATATTGGATGACTAGTAGTATTTACTTTTTCTGCCTCTTTGTGGGCTCGAATATCCATCCATAGTAAGGCGTTTCTAAGGGGATTTCCCTTTTTATCAACAGGAAGAACGGTACAGGATGTTCCGTCAACACTGATCCCAATAATCTTCTCAGGATCAATTTTTGATTTAATAACACACTCATTGATGGTTATTTTGGCTGCCTCCCACCAATCATTCGCTGATTGTTCCGCCCAACCTACCTGAGCATGAAAAATGGGATAATCTTTCGTGGCATATATGATTGGATTACCAAACAAATCAAAAATTCCGGAACGCAAGCTCTGTGTCCCAGAATCAATACCGATTACATAAACGTCATTCTGCATTAGTTCAATCCGTTTTTATTCTTATAATGTACACTACCACAAGCTTGTAAGTCGATTATCGCTAGTGCAAACTCTCGTCCTAAATCTAAAAAACCTTCAGTGTCGTAATGCCAAGGATCTGAATAGGAATATTTTTTAGTACTGGACACCAGGGCGGCACAGCAATCTTTTGCGGCATAGGATTCTTGTGCTCTCTGGACAACGTCACAATAATCCCACACCTTGCCGTCTTCGTACTGGCCGGAATCCGTTATTAGTCCGATCGCTACCGGCAAATCATCAACCCGCAATGCAGCACGAATCAAATTCATAAGCTGTTTTAAATTCTCTTCATACTGGTTTGCTATTTCAATAGTATAAGCAGCGTCGCTTTCTCCCTGCATCCAGACTATCCCTGCTGAAATCAGGACATCATCTTCACCATCTGAATCAATATCTTTAACAGCAAAAGCATTTCGAAGTGTTGCTAAAAAGTGATCATATTGATTTATTCCTTCGCATCCGTGATAATTAGGCTCCCAGCAACCGGCGCCACCCGCAGCTTCTTCGCACAACGAAGTACCTCCACGGGAATATTTTATTATCGCAACGGATTTTTCAGGTGTTAACATCTTCAATGTTTTAGCAAATGTTAATTCAACACCGAAACGATCCGTGTACGTATTTTTTGTACCATCAGACTTGAATCCATCTCCATGTCCGGGAATAAGTGCAGACCAGATGCCTTTACCATCCGGAAGAGAATTATCCGGCGAGCTATTCCCGTGAAAAATCATCACATCACTAAAGCCTGAATACATACTATCAGGTAATTCTTTAACATACCCAAGGCCTTCCATATTTGATTGTCCACCCAAATAATACAGATGATAATCTTTTGCATTAACCAAATTAATAGAAAGATATATTATGACAAGGCCATAAATTAATGTTTTTCCCCTTGGCAATAATATTATCTTTTTCATGTTCATGCAATGACCAGTTTACATTAATCAATTATTCGTTATAACAGAAGACAGTATACCTGAAATCAGAAAACGCTTCTGTAACTTTATTATCTTTTGGTTCAACTACAAGTCTCACATTAAGTGAGTTTTTCCCAATAGTAAAATCGGAAGGTATCTCATAATCCAGGTCAAACCAGCGTAGGTGCTCATTCTCATAACCATAATACCAGCAACCGGCATATTTTCCATCAATATAAACCTTGGCCCGCTGCCTCGAAATTCCCTGATCAATACGTCTTCGCAAACGAACGCCTTGATTATTGGGATCAATAGATACGGTAAAACTAATTTCGCCCGGACCATGGTAGCGACCATCATCTTTTATCAATGTCTCAAAACTCTCTCCCTCTGGATATGCTGACAATGTAACAACCGATTCTGATTGTGTCGCCTGATAATTATGAATCTTTTCACTGATACTATTGCCAACATCTATATAATCAGTTTGACGTATCTTGGCCTGTTTATTCAAATATGCAAATGCCAGGCTCCGATAATTCGACCGAATATTACTCAAACCACCATGCTGGATTCGGGCATTAATCGACGAATAAAACGGGATAGGTGCCTCCAGATGGTATCGGCTGTAACAGGCTGGAGTATAATAGGTTCCTCGCCAATGGCCGCCACCTTTTTTTAGAACATCTCCAACGACACAACCAAAGGGTAAATCAAAATCGATATTGGACCAGAAACATGCCAGGTAATAGTCTTCGGTTCCGGTTCCATTGATTTGAGGCGAGATGGCACCGTCAATATAAAACCGCTCGTCACCTTCACAATAATGACCGTATTGCATCGACTGTACAACACCTACCAGCCAGCCTGATCCCGTCGCTTCATAAAGCAGCCAATCATGCCCATAAACCGTTTCACCTTCATGATACAGCGTTGTAAAATAGGTACCAACAGGTTGTTCTACCGTGTTATCACTAACATAAATAGTCACATCCAGCGGACCCTTATATTCTTCTGATAAATTGACCAAACTTATCTCCGCCTTTTCCCAGAAAGGCATAGGAAAATAACAATACAATCGCACTCTCCCATTTTCTAATTTCTCTACCCGGAGAGGTAGTGATCGCATATCTTCTGCCTCAACCGCCGAACCAAAGAATATCCCGATCGGCGCTAAAACATCCCAACGAGTGTGACCATCCCAGCGCATCCGAATCCGGGCTTTCTGAAAAAATTCCTCTGAACCATCAGCATCCATCTCAATGATTCTAATAATCCCTGACCTGTCTTTTATATCCAAAAGGGGAATAGTCTGAAGAGGTTCAATTTCATCAACCCTAGTATTAAAAACCGTCAAGCCGATGGTATCTAATGGGGCCTCGCCAATTCGTTCAAAACAATCCTCCAGGGCGGCCCGGTCTTCGCGACCGGTAAACGTCTTAATTGGCGTACCATAGGGATATTTCTCATAAAGAATGTGGTAAAAACGTGAAAGTCCTTGAATGCTTATTTTTAATGATTTTTTATATGGAATTGGAATGAAACTATTACCGGCATTAGGCTCGTTAATACAGCATGTGCCTCGCCGTTCAAAGGAAATTAACGGATTTGAAAATTTACTATTTCCATCACCATTATAAAAGTTGACATACTTCATACTGTAACTTGGTTTTTTTTCTCCATCAAAATAAAATTTCACCGTTGCACTTGAATCCAGATATGTTGCCCACATGCTACGGATACAACCAGGCCCAGTGGCATCAAAAATAACTTCGTCATTATTCTCATCAATATACAGAGGCCATGTCTCATCACTATTAAAACCCTTTTTATTATGACTTGAAAATTGGTTGACGGTTATCCCTTGGGGGACATGTACAACTTTTTCGAACAGGGCATTTGATGGGTGTGTTTTAAGCGTACTACTGACAGTTTTTAGAACTGCATCTTTTTCTTTTCCATTACCTGCAATAACAAGGCATAGCGATAATGGTAAAACAATAAAACGTCCGAATCGGCGGAAATACATTCAATATCCTCCTTCATTGTTACGAAAAGCATTATGTTGAATTTCTAATGATTAATTTAGTGCTTAATATTTCTTTCCTAGATATATAATTATTGGGATTATTAATTTGTTCAATTAACAATTCAGCAGCTCGTTTACCTACCTGGTATGCAGGTTGTCCAATGGTAGTTAATGAAGGTTCAATTAATGATGATACCGGATTATTAGAAAATCCAACCAATGCTACGTCCTGGGGTATTTTTAATCCTTGTTTTTTAATTATTTCAAACGCCCCAATTGCAACAGGATCATTAACTGCAAAAATAGCATCGGGTTTTGTCTTTAATTTAAAAAGTTTTTGGAATCCTATATTACCATCTTCCTCATTAAGACCACCATAGACAATAAATTTTTCGTTGAAAGATATTTTATTATTTTTAAGAGCTTCCAGATACCCATTTAATCGACATTTACTAATTGATAAATGTTTGGGGCCGGCTAAATGGGCAATATTTTTACGCCCTGAAGCAATTAAATGTTCGACCGCTTTATATGCACCACCAAAATCATCAACCACAACTTTGCTCGCATCAATATCTTCACATATCCTATCAAAGAATACAAATGGAATTTTTTGACGCTCCAAAAGTTTAAACTGATCACTATTTATAGTTGTCTGTGAAATTGAAATAAGTAATCCGGCTATCTTGTTTGAAATAAGAGCGCGAATATTTAAAATTTCCCGTTCATAACTCTCATTAGATTGAGATACGATTATTGTATATCCGGCTTTATAAGCAATCTCTTCAATTCCACTGATAGCTGCTGAAAAAAAATTGTGTTTAATTTCAGGAACAATCACTCCAATTAGATTAGTCCTACGTTGTCTTAGGCTCTGAGCAATTGAGTCAGGATGATAATCCAGTTGCTTTGCAACTGTTTTAACCTTTTTTTTCATTTCCAAACTTATATCAGGATGATTATGAAGTGCTCTTGATACAGTTGATGGAGAAATTTTTAATTTTGACGCAATATCCTTTATTGTTGCCTGAGTTTTTTTCATTCTGTCTGTCTGTTTATAAATTCCCAGTTTCCACTTCTGATGCAAACGTTTCCCGCAAACGTTTGCATATTATATTCATTTTTTTATGAATTGTCAAGGATAAAACAGACAGAGATAAATACTACAATGCTCTTGAAACCAGAGATCAGGCAATAGAAGATCTATTAAAAAGCATTGAAGCCGGGCGGTGATCAACAATTGATATGTTTGACAATACTGTCAAAAAAAGTAATCTGGTTGCCATGGAAAATATTATCCTCAAACAATTAAAGCAATCATATAATCGAATTGAAAAAAGTGTCGATACAATGGGACCAAAATGCATTGATATCCCTTCGGGACGCAGCAAAATACTATAATTATTCCCAGGATTATCTTTGGCAATTGATACACTTAACGTCGCAGTCGCCGCTCTTTTCGATGGTAAAAACATTGCCCCGGAATGATCTTCGGTTCACGTTGAATTGCATTATCTAGAATATTATGAGAGCCTGTCAATTGGTAAGGTGTCCGGTATAGTGGGATAACTACGCCCGGACGGAAATAACCGGGTAAAATGTTCTTTAAAATCGACAATAATAAACGATTTGTAACCAATTATGACCGTAAAATGGTCTTCAAAAATGTGACATGATGAATCATTTACTGGAATGGATGCATTGTTTATAAAGAATTGGGTTTGTCAAAGGTCTCAAAATATTTTAAAACCCTATTTGGAAAGGAAATTTAATGAAAAAGGCTCACAGTCCATGAGCCTTTTATCCCAAATATAGAAAAATCTTTACATTCGCTTCACTTTGGAAAAACCACTTGTTTCAATGGAACCGAGCTCTCCCTTTCCGCAATACTTCACTTTCGAGGAACCGCTTGCATGAACATCCATTTCACCGCCAATATTCACCATACAGTCACTTGATCCACTTAACTGCAATTTGGCATCGTTTACACTGAAATCATCCATTTTGACTGTACTGGAACCACTAGCATGAATCATCAGGTTTTCACCCTTACCTTTTAGGTTTACATCACTGGCCCCCGAAAGGCTCAGAGCCAAGTTGCCGGTTTCAATAGTCCCGTAAACTTTGCTTGCTCCGGATAAATTCATATCCATAGCATGCCCGAAAACAAATCCATTAATAACCGCAGACGAGGCCCCGCTGAGATCAAGTTTTCGAATGTCTGGCAGGGTGATCGCCACTTCCAGATGACTGTTGATATAGGAATTCCCGTTTTTCAAACTTATCTGCAACGTATTGCCTCGTTTTTCGACAACAACATAATCTTTCAAATTGTCATCAACACGAATTGTAATGCCATATTCTTTCCCATAGTTTACCCGGGCATTAAAAGAATGAGAAATTTCGACTTCATCAAAATCCGTGTAACTCTCTTTAATTGTTGTCTGTTTGCCACTGCCATGGATGCTTTTGGCCGACAACACAGCCGGGCTGATGATTACCAGAACCAGTAACACCCAACAAAAGAATTGAATAAAAAAATCTTTGTGTTTCATGATTTACTCCCCTTAATCTCTATTTCACAATACATTTAATAAGACGAACAAACGTCCTAAAAAGTTGTCGTGGAATTAAATTGTTAATTAATTATTATAGGAGGGAAGTAAATTTATGAACAGAGGAATGTTTTACAGTCTGTTCTGCTCAGACAGGAAAGACGTTTTTGAGTTTGATAAATTGAATTCGTGAATCAACTTGTATACGGCGGGAGTTCCTTCCACCAAGCGATGAATGGTTTCATTTCCCAGTGTTTCCCGGTGAAAAGGCACCCGCTTGACATACTCCTGAACATAGCCAGCCCTGCGACCATACTTGTATTCATAGGTAAAATTCCCAAGACCATCCAGCTGAACATTGGAATTTGTCACATTCGGAATACTAATATAAAACTCACTTTTTTGAATATTGCCTGAATTCAAGTAGTAAGTGCAACTCATGAAAGGATTGAAAAAGCAGGCAAGT
>CAZAKB010000127.1:0-8294 GCA_964485475.1 uncultured bacterium | reverse complement strand
GTACCCCCAACAGGACTTGAACCTGTGCTTCCGGCTCCGGAGGCCGGCGCTCTATCCAACTGAGCTATGGGGGCATCAAAAAGCGGACTAAATTACATTATTCAAATCTAACACACAAAAGTTTTATGAAACTTTTTAAGTCCAAGGGAGTTATGTATGGCGATATCCGGGAAATAACTATGAATTATTCCTATTTATTTCTATCTTACGTCGATTTTTACAACGATAATCTGAGGAGTAAACATGAAAAGATTTGCCATTTTGCTGCTGGTATTGCTTGTGGCTGTTACGTCGTGTACGAAAAAGGAACCCAGCTTGATTCTGGAAAAGGATAGTCCGGCTTACAATCTTGCAAAAGTTCTCACTGAAAAAGTTCCCTATTATGATCCCGATCAAAACAATCCCCTTGTCTCAACCAAATACTTTGACATTACGACTGGTGATATATTGAATATTATCCAGACAAATTTCGGAAACCGCGCACAGCAATTGACGAATTTCAATGCTGACCGTATCAAGACGATTATTGATCAAAATGCGCTCCAGATGGGTGAGGTTAAACTTCTTCTCAGGGAAGCTGAAAATGTAAGTATTCAAGTTTCTGATGAAGAAATCGACAGTCTGATTAATGAACGCTATATCCGTGATGGCGGCAAAGAACGATTTATGTCATGGCTACAAAACAATAACATAGAATATGAAACCGTGCGCAATGATACTCGTGACGGAATCATGATTGAGAAATATGTTGATACCGCTCTTTCAAAAGATTTCGAAGTCACCGATGACGATTTGATGGAAAATTATAAGCAGGACAAATATGCCACAGTCCGCCACATCTTACTAAAAACTCAGGGCCTTGATGATTCCAGCAAAGTTGCCAAATACAAAGAAATGGAAGCAATCCTGAAACGTGCGAATACCGGTGAAGATTTCGCTGCACTGGCCAATGAATACTCAGAAGATCCCGGTTCCAGCAAAAACGGCGGCCTGTACGAAAATTTTACCCGTGGCCGCATGGTAAAACCTTTTGAAGATGCAGCTTTTGGTGTCCCGGTTGGTGAAATCAGTGATATTGTCGAAACATCCTACGGCTATCATATCATGAAAGTTATTGAGCGTAAGCCGGAAGAAAAACCATTTGAAGAAGTTAAAGACAGTATGAAATCTATACTTGAGCAAGATAAACGGAATCAGGTGTACGATGACAATCTGGAAAAACTGAAGAAGAAAGCGAATTTTAAAGTAATCGAATATTAATAAGCAAAGTCTTGTATTTAAAAAAGCCGTTTGTTCGTTTGAGTAGACGGCTTTTTAATATCTGAATCCCGAAGATTTAATAATTTTCCCATCGAACCGGACGATAAGTCCTTCCGTATCTGGAAGTGTTTCCATCAACTCGATTCCCCGTTTTGCACCGGCAATAAATATCCCTGTCGCCAATGCATCGGCTTGTTCCGTCGTGGGAGCAATGATCGTGACAGACTGGCAGGAATCGGCTGGATATCCGGTCATTGGATTTAATAAATGATGAAACCGTTTTTCATTATAGAAAAAGAACTTCTGATAGTCACCAGATGTCACAACCGCCCCGCTGTCAATTTCAATGACTTTTAATAATTCCTGCTGAATTCTCGGATTTTGAATGCCTACCCGCCATTTTTTCCCGTCAGCCCGGGGCAATACCCGTAAATCACCACCCGCGTTCACCAGAGCGCCTTTAATACCATTATCGGACAATATTTTAATGGCCCGGTCAACGGCGTATCCTTTAGCAATCCCTCCAGTGGTCAGCATTGTTCTCGGCGAAGTCGAAATAAGTAAATTATTTTCAAGATCAATTGTTAATGATTGGTAATCAACAAAGGACAACACGGATTTAATCTGATCAGCGGTCGGTGGTTTTGGATTTTCCGATTTAAAATCCCAAAGTGGTAAAAGGACGCCGACAGTCATATCGAAACAACCATTTGTCAGTTTCGATACTTCCTGTCCTCTCTGAATTAAACTCAATACCTCTTCAGGCATGAAAACTCTGTCACTGGTCCGATGGCTGAATTCCCATAATGGACTTTCCGGATTGCCCTCATAAAACAGAGAACCAATTCGATTTATCTCTGCCATTGCAGCGTCAATGGCTTCATTCGCGTGCTCTTCAGAATTATCCAAAACGGTAATTTCAATCACAGTACCCAGCGCAAATCGGGTTACTTGATAGGGTTTTAATGAATTTTCAGAGTTGCAGCCAAACAATCCAACGATAATTCCAATTAGAATTAATGATAAATATGTTCTTTTCATTTGAATGTCATTCTTGATTGAATTATTGACAAATCTCTTTCATGGAGAATACTGAAAAATCTGTCAATGCTTTTTTTATTGCCCATTTTCGAGTAATAGAACCAGCAAGCAGCAGTGCCAGGATCGCAATGATGAATTGCAGTACTTCCGGTGGAATCCCAACTGCTGATTCTTTGATAAATACTCCTGCAAGAATGATAGCAATCAGAAAGCCAAATAATGGAAATCCGTATTGCATAAACGCCAGTTTCAGTTGATTTTTATCGGATTGTTCAATAAGAATGCGGTCACCGACTTTCGCATTCAATGTATTCGTTAATTTCAGGGTTCTTTTACCGGAATCACCCGGTCGGCAAATCATTCGGGCACCGCAGGAATGGCAATGATCATTATCCAGCAATTCGATATCGGCAATCGTATCGATTACACTGACAACGACGCCTATTTCAAAACTTTCATCCATTTATTTTTCGCTGGCTTCACCGACAATTACAATACATTTAGTCGGGCATTTTTCCGTCGGTAGAACCAGTTCTTTTTTATATTTATCATGGTCCACAACGGCCAGATTGTCGGTTACGTTGAAACCAATCCCGTCCACCGCTTTTTCACATATTTTACAGGCAATACAAGCAGCGCTGCAAACCGCTCGTGATTTTTTTCCATTATCCTTGTTCCGGCATAGCACAAAAACATGGTGACTAATTGGATGCAATTCAATAACATTGCGCGGACAGGCTACCACGCAATTTCCACATCCGGTACATTTGACCCGATCAACGACCGGAATCCCTTTTTCACTCATATGAATAGCATCAAAGGGACAGACCGTTACACAATCACCGTAGCCGATACAACCAAAGCTGCAGGCTCTCTCGCCTCCACCAACAAACGTCGCTCCGATACATGACTGAATACCTTCGTAATCAGCCTTTTTCTTGACGGTTCCATTACCACCCTGACACATGACAATTGCAACCTGTCGCTCACCGGATTCTACTTCAACACCCAAGATCTGGGCAATTTTTTCAGCAGCCTCAGAACCACAAACCGGACAGGCACTCAATTGAGATTTTCCACCAGCTAGGTTTTCAGCAAAATTCGCGCAACCGGCATAACCACAACTGCCACAATTTGCCCCGGGAAGCAAATCTGCGATTAATTCGATTCTGGGATCTTCTTCGACATGTAATTTCTTATTTGCAAGGGTAATCAGAATCGAAAAGAATAATCCCAATCCGCCCATACTCAGTACCGCATATATCAGAGAACTGTCAACCATTTCATTACTCCATTTAAATCAGTCCGGAAAAACCCATGAACGCCAGTGCCAGACAGCTGGCGACAATCATCGTAATCGGTGCTCCTTTGAAATACTCCGGAACGTCGGCCAATTCCAATTCCTCACGAATTCCCGCCATAATAATAATTGCCAGTGTAAATCCCACACCGGCACTGAATCCAAAAATGATACTTTCAATAAAATTGTATTCTTTCAACACCAGAAACAGAGCTACACCCAAAATCGCACAGTTTGTCGTAATCAATGGCAGGAAAATTCCCAACGCATCGTACAACGGTTTACTGACTTTTTTAATGAACATCTCCACCAACTGCACCAGGGAAGCGATCACCAAAATAAATGATACTGTTTGCAGAAACTGAAGATTCAAACCTTCCAGAATATAACGGTTAACCAGCCACGCCACAGCTGCCGTTAACGTCATCACAAAGGTCGTTGCCAATCCCATACTGATCGCCGGGCCAATTTTCTTGGAAACTCCTACAAACGGGCAAATACCTAAAAAATTGACGAGGACATAATTATTTACTATTACCGCTGATAAAAATATAATAAACAGGTTTGCCATTATTTAGCCCTCCTTGCGTTCAACCAGTTACTGACTCCAATCATCAATCCTAATGTCAAAAACGCACCCGGTTGTAAAACCATCACCATCCATGGTTCAAAACTTAGCGGCATAATCTGGACGGCGAAAATAGTACCCACCCCAAGGAGTTCACGAATAGAACCTAAAATCGTTAGCGTAATTGTAAAACCAATGCTCATTCCAAGCGCATCAATAATCGAACGGCCGACCGGATTCTTCGAGGCAAAGGCTTCCTGCCGACCCAGAATTATACAGTTTACTACAATCAGCGGTACAAACGGTCCGAGGGCTTTGCTGATATCCGGCACATAGGCAGCCAACATCTTATCTGCAATCGTCACAAATGTAGCAATGACGATGATAAATGTCGGTATCCGAACCTCTTTTGGGATAATATTTCGGGCCAGTGATATAATTGCACTGGACATAACCAGCGTAAATATCACCGCCAGTCCCATGGAAAATCCATTGATCGCTGAATTAGTAACAGCCAGGGTCGGACAAAGCCCAAGCAACATGCGCAGCACCGGATTTTCATCCCACAGCCCTTTTAAAAATTCTTTTGAATGACTTGTTTTACTTGCCATATCAATTCACCTTCCGGTTTAGATAAGTATCGCAATACTCCTGGATTGAAGCATTTAAAATCTTAATGACGGCTTCCGAGGAAACGGTCGCGCCTGAGATTGACTGAACCTCACCATTTTGCCTGTTTGGATTTTCAGGTACGGCTGAAATCGCCTTGTGAACGTTCAGATTATTGAACTGTTTAAGGAACCATTGTGGATCGCTGTTTTCTGTGTCATTAACCAACCGGGTTCCCCAGCCTTCGGTTTCGTCCTGCTGAATTATTTCAAGACTCTGCATTCTTGAAAAATCCGGATTCATACAGGCCAGAACTTTTATTGTGCTCTGAAAACCTTCACCTCTGGCAATAAATGCAACTCCCATTACCAAACCATTTTCGTCTTTGTTCAGAAAATATGTTTTATTATCGATAGTTACTATTTCTGCACCTTCCGGGACCAATTGCGGATTGAAAGCCGTCTCATTTACAGCGTCGATTGCCGGACATTCTCCGATATTCAGATCAGTATTTTCTTTTATTATCCGGTTATTTTCTACCAGGGCAGCATTAATAATGTCTATCACGGCTTTTGAAGAAATAGTTGCCCCGGTGATCGCCATGATCTCGCCAGCCGATTTATTGGGAGTCTGGTTTTTCACATAGGATATCTTATTAATGACATTCAGTCTGTCAAATTGATTGGGGAACCATTCCGGGTTAGTTTTACTGCTTGGATCGGTTTCGATCTTTGTCCCCAGACCAGGTGTTTCCTTCTGCTCCAATATTCTGATTTTTACAATTTGTGTCAAGCCGGCATCCATTCCAACAAGAATACGAAGTTTACTTTGAAAACCATTACCTTCAGTTAAGAATGCAATTCCTTTTACATTATTCTGAGCATCGTACCCGAAATAGAATTGTTTATTTTCATAAAACTGTTCTTCAATCTTGTCGCATCCAGGTAATACACTGCTCAGGGCATCGTTCAGGACTTTATTCTGATGCGCTTCAATCAGCGGACTGGTATGTAAATTGAGAAATGATAACAGCAACCCGGACAATACGGCAGTCGCAGTCAGTACTAAAATTAGTCGATAGGATTTAGTCATTTCTTCAACTCCCCGAATATTTTTGGTCTTGTATATCGGTTGATTAATGGTACAAAGGCATTCATAAATAATATGGAATACATCACGCCCTCCGGTAATCCACCAAACAGTCGTATTATTATCAGAACAGCGCCCATTCCAAAACCATAGATCCATGTGCCTTTTGGTGTCACCGGCGACGTCACCATATCCGTTGCCATAAAGAAAGCACCCAGCATTAACCCACCCGAAAACAGGTGAAACACCGGATCAGGATATTGTTCCGGATTGATAATCCACATTAAACCACCCAGAATAAATACCGTCCCCAAATAACTGGTCGGGATGCGCCAATCGGCGTATTTTTTAATTAATAAATAAACGCCACCGATGATGATTAAGAGAGCGCTTGTCTCACCGATGCAGCCCCCGATTTTGCCCATGAACAGATCAAAATATGGCGTCACTATTTTTTCAAACTTGAATGATCCCAGCGGAGTGGCGGTTGTAATCACGTCAATACCGACTGGAGACGTCCAGGTAGTTATTTTTACTGAGAAACTTGCCTGGAGAAATGCCCTGCCTAGGAGCGCCGGGTTAAAAATATTGTACCCCAATCCGCCAAAGATCTGTTTCCCGATGGCAATTGCAAAAATAGCCCCAACCGCTGCATAGGCTTTGGGAAACGCTGGTGGTAAGGTCATCGCCAACAGCAATCCGGTCAGGACAGCACTTCCATCCGTCACACTGGATTCCCGGTTACGCATTTTATTGATGACAATTTCCGTCGCCACGGCAGCAATTACGGACGCCAGTATTGTGAGTAACACCCCAAAACCAAAATTATATACACCAAAAACAACGGCTGGCATCAGTGCTGCTATCACAGTCCACATGATCTTCGGTACGCTGTCAGTGGTCGCTATATGCGGCGAAGAACTCAGTACATACATGGGATCTGTTTTCTTTTCTTCAACGACCGGTTTTGGTTTCTCGGTGATAGCCGGTTTTTCCTCGGGATTCACTTGTTTCGTCTCTTCCATAGGAACAGCTTCTTTCTGCTAATTTATACAGTTGCCAGTTTTTGTTTTCTTTTCATCTCGTTGACCCGCAGTTTGCCGATCCGGATACGCTGCACGAGGGGAATTTGTGAGGGACATACAAAAGCACAGGAGCCACACTCGACGCAGTTTAGAATTCCCAAATCTTCCGCCATCTGCCAGTTTTTGACCTGGGTAAAGCGTGCCAAACGGGTCGGCAGCAAGTTCATCGGACAGGCACTGATGCAGGTTCCGCACTGAATACAAGGATATTCTTTATGTTTAATTGCCGATAGGTCGGTCAGACATAAAATCCCACTGGTTGCTTTGATCACCGGAACGCTCAATGTATGCTGGGTGACTCCCATCATCGGACCGCCCATTATGATTTTAGCAGTATTGTCCGTCAAACCGCCACAGAAATCGATTAGATTCTGGAAAGGTGTCCCTATCCGGGCAATCGCATTTTTTGGTTCCTTGATACCATCGCCGGTAATCGACACAACCCGCTCGATAAGTGGTTTATTTTTTGTAACCGCTTCGGCTACGGCAATAGCAGTTCCAACATTATTGACGACAACTCCCACGTCCAAAGGTAATCCACCGGTTGGTACGTTGCGATCTATGGCTGCTTTGATCAGCATTTTTTCGGCGCCCTGTGGGTATTTGACCTTTAACGGGAAAACCTCAATATTATTAAAAGCAGAGGTCGCTTTTTCCATCGTAGCAATAGCGTCAGGTTTATTGTTTTCAATCCCAATAACCGCCCGCTCAACATTCAGTGCTTTCATTAAGATGCGAGTACCCAACGCCACTTCTTCCGCTTGCTCGACCATCACGCGATGATCAGCTGTCAAGTAAGGTTCACATTCACAGCCATTCAGTATAAATGTATCTATCTTCTTCTCTTTTGAAGGAGATAATTTTACGTGAGTCGGAAATGCCGCCCCACCTAAACCAACGATTCCAGCCTTCTGTACCCTTTCGATAATTTCATCAGTCGACAGATTTTCCCAGTCACTGATTTCTTCTGATGATTCAATCCATTCATCTTTGCCATCACTGACAATATGGATCATCAAACCATTGATTCCCAGAGGATGCGGAAAATTGTCAATCGCTTTTACTGTACCAGAAATTGTGGCATGGATCGGGCTGGAGACAAAACCGGTACTCTGCCCAATAATCTCACCGGTTTTGACCAATTGTCCTTTTTCGACTAAGGGCCGGCTTGGTGCACCGATATGTTGTTGAACCGGAATAAAAACTTCTTCCGGAATCGGAAGCCGTTCCAGTGTTTTATGTTCTGATAAGAATTTATATTCTTCAGGATGCACACCTTTTTTAAATGTCTTTAATTTCATCGAAACATAACTCCTGTTAAACCCTCTGTTCCATGACAAAA
>CAZAKB010000126.1:0-8411 GCA_964485475.1 uncultured bacterium | reverse complement strand
CCCGGCGATATCGCCATGGCCTTTCCACAGCGAATTGTTACCAACCTGATGGAGGGTCTAAGTGTACTGAACCACATTATTTCCGGGCTCGAATCCAACAGTACGCTGCTATATGCACCGGAAATTAAATTTTATGATACGAAATATCAGGTTTCGTCTAATCTGGAAACCAATGTTAAAAACTTTTTTGTGGCCGGGGACGCCAGCGGTCACAGCCGGGGTATAATTTATTCGGCCGTCACGGGGATTCTGGCTGCGGAAGGTGTTTTAGATAACTTTAAACAATGAGGGGATCATGGCTGAGTTACTGACTGAAACTAAATCAAAACGACTGATTGCTTTGGATGTTTTTCGGGGTGCAACTATTGCGCTGATGATTACAGTAAACAATCCAGGTAGCTGGTCGCACATCTATGCGCCACTGGCACACTCAAAGTGGTTCGGTTGTACACCGACGGACCTGGTGTTTCCATTTTTCCTGTTTATTGTCGGGGTGGCCATGTGGATATCATTCAATAAATTCGATCACAAGTTATCTTCAGAGGCTGGAAAAAAAATCTTACGGCGGACAATTTTGATTTTCTTAATCGGGCTGGGCCTGAACATGCTTCGCCCGGTGGATAGTTTTGCGGAGATATTTACTAAACTACGAATTGTTGGGGTTCTGCAGCGGATTGCCCTCTGCTATGGAATAGGTTCTGTGCTTGTTTTGACCCTTGATAAAAAACGGGTTGCCTGGGTGGCTGGTGGCATGCTGGCGTTTTACTGGCTGCTCCTGGCTGCGACCGGTGGGTTTCAAATTGAAGGCACGCTGGCGCGGCGGTTTGATTTGTGGATATTAGGTTCCGGCCATGTCTATCATGGTTATGGAATGCCCTTTGATCCGGAGGGATTTCTCAGTACAATTCCCTCCATCGTGACGGTCATCTTGGGTTATTTCACCGGCAGCATGATCACTGCGGAACCGGATCGTAAAGCCCTTGTGAAAAAAATGCTTTCCAGGGGACTTGTATTTACGATTGGCGGTTTGCTTTGGGGGCTTTTCTTTCCGATAGGAAAACCGATCTGGACCAGTTCATATGTCCTGTATACCGGTGGTCTAGCTATGATCGTACTAGGAATTGCCATACTGTTCATTGATGTATTGGGCTATAAAAACTGGACCAAACCCTTCGTTGTATTTGGGGCCAACCCGTTGTTTATATTTGTGTTTTCCGGGCTTATCGCGAAGACACTGGTATATGTTTTTCGCTGGGAAGATGCCGCTGGAAAAGTAATAACGCTCAAATCCTGGCTGTACGATCAGGTTTTCGTTCCATTGGCGGGCGGTAGCCCGATTAACGGATCGCTCCTGTTTGCATTGACCCTGATAGTGATTTACTGGCTTATTTGTGATGTGTTATACCGTCGGAAGATATTTATTAAAATATAATCGAGACACTGACGGTAAAATGACAGATTTTAATGATACCAAATGGCTTGTTAATATTCTTCGGACGGGAAAACCCCGGGATGAAATTTTGCTTAAAATCTGTCAGTATTTAAAAACCAATATTGCCTATTATGACTGGGTCGGTTTTTATATTGCCGACCCGAAAAAACATCTACTCAATTTAGGGCCCTATTGCGGTGCCCCGACGGATCATGTCAGGATTCCCTTTGGTCAGGGCATTTGTGGACAGGTTGCTGAAACGTTGGAAACAATACTTGTCCGGGATGTAAACAGCGAGTCCAATTACCTGGTATGCAGCCTTGATGTAAAATCGGAGATAGTGATTCCCATTTTTAAAAATGAACAGTTCGTGGCCGAACTGGATATTGATTCTCATCAAAAAAATTCGTTCAGCGATCAGGACCGCAGTTTTCTTGAAAAAACAGGCAGTGAAGTCGCCGTTTTGTTTTAAATTGTCTTGATTGAAACAAAATGCTTGTCTGAAAGTTGGAGACATAACAGACATATAGTTGTGAACAATCTGAGTAAAGGTTAAATGCATCAAGAAAAGGGAAAAATAGCGTGAAGAAACGATTTCGCTGGGTGACCATACCCGGTATTTTTATGATTTTAGCAGTTGTAATGTTGACCCTGTCACCGTTTGGGAAAAAGATTGCCGCCAGTGGAAACGACCTGTATCTGAAACTTAAAGTGATGAACGACATTATTGGCATTGTAAACGATTATTATGTAGAGATTCCGGATTGGGACACTGCTATGGAAGGTGCTTATTCGGGACTGATGGAAAAATTGGATCCCCATTCATTCTATATTGAAAAGAAAGATTTATCGGGAATAAAGGAAGAGTTTAGCGGTAAATTTGAAGGCATCGGTATCGAGTTTGATGTTCTTGACGGATATATAACAGTAATTTCACCGGTGGCCGGGGCGCCGGCAGAGAAAGTCGGCATAGAGGTTGGCGATAAAATTGTGAAAATAGACGGAGAATCCGCGTATAAAATCAAACGTGAAAATGTTTCCAAGAAACTGAGAGGGCCGAAAGGTACGGCAGTCGAAGTCACGATCCGACGTCATGGAGTGGAAGATTTTGATGTGACAATTATCCGGGACGAAATCCCGCTATACAGTGTGTCTGCGGCGTTTATGATGGACGATAGCACCGGGTACATTTTTGTAAACCGGTTCAGCGGAACCACAGCCGATGAATTAAAAAATGCGCTCGAGCGCCTGAAATCCGAAGGGATGACGCAACTGGTCCTGGATTTAAGGAATAATGGTGGCGGCCTAATGGATCAGGCGGTGGAAATTGCCGATATGTTTTTAAATGGCCATAGGATGATCGTGTACACCAAAGGTCGGATTCGTGGCGCGAATGAGGAATTTTATTCCGGCAGGATAAATGGTTTTGGAGATATTGCCGTTGTTATATTATTGAACCGGGGCTCAGCCAGTGCCAGTGAAATTGTCGCCGGAGCAATTCAGGACCATGATCGGGGATTAATTGTTGGGGAAACCAGTTTTGGAAAAGGACTTGTTCAAAGGCAATATCCGCTTCGGGACGGATCTGCTATCCGAATGACGGTTGCCCGGTATTATACACCCAGCGGACGTTTGATTCAGCGTCCCTATGATGGTACGCTGGAAGAATATTACGAAGACTTTTATGAAATCAATCGGGATTCATTGCTGGCCGTTGAAGATTCCGCTAAAGTCCGGCCACAATACCAGACATCCGCCGGGCGTGTTGTCTATGGTGGTGGCGGAATTACGCCGGATTATGCGGTGAAATTTGATCGGGATTTATCTGTAGACACCTATAAATTATTACGGCATCCATCCCGGGTCTTGTTTGAATATACTACCCAGATCGCTGAAGAGTATAAGCGTTTTAAAAATAAGAAAGACAGGTTTTTTGATAAACTGGAAATCAGCGATAAAGATTTTGAAATGTTCATTGAAACAGCCCGTGCAAAAGAGGTCAAAGTGGATTATGAAAAAATTCAAAAAGATTCTGAATATATTAAAATGATGCTGAAAGCCGAACTGGCGCGGGAATTCTGGGGATATGATGAATACTACAAGGTTATACGTACATATGATAACCAGGTCAGTGCAGCTATACAATATCTTGATGAGGCCCGGACAATGGTTACAACAGCTCGGGAGTAAAACTTTTCTCGTCGATAATAATGTTGACTTTTTGGAAATATAGACGTAAAATTATTAGCAATTTAACAAGTATTGAGTGAATAAGAATGGAGGATAGTTTCTGATGTTAATCGATCTTTTTAATCAAGGTGGGATCTTCATGTGGCCGATTCTGGTGCTGTTTATTTTCGGACTTATGATCTGTCTGGAAAGAGTTTATACACTGTCCAAAGCATCCCTGACCACAAAACGCTTCATTCCCAAACTGAGTCAGGCGTTAAAAGAAGAAGGCGTAGACGCAGCAATAAAAGTATGTGAAGAAACGCCGGGCCCGATTTCGGAAATATTTCATGCCGGTTTATCACGTGCCGACAAGGGCGTAGAAGCGGTTGAAAAATCCATTGAAGCGGCCGGTTCCGTTGAAATGGCTTTTCTCGAAAAGGGTATGATCTGGCTGGCAACTGTTATTACCGTAGCACCGATGCTTGGCTTTACCGGGACCGTTTCCGGTATGGTTGGGGCATTCCAGGATATTGCCGCAGCAAATAATATTTCTCCGGCAATTGTGGCTTCCGGTATTTCCGAAGCTCTTTTAACGACTCTGTTTGGCCTTATTGTTGCCATGACGATCCAGGTATTTTACAACCTGTTTACTGCCCGCGTGGACAGCATCGTTGTGGACATGGAAGAAAACTCAATCAATTTAATTGATACCCTGACAAGCCAAATAACAAAGAAAAATTAAGAGCTGTAAACTATGAGCTTATTGAAGAAAAAAGGTGTACGTGAAGCCGAAATGCCATCAGACTCCCTGGCGGATATTGCCTTTCTGATTCTCATCTTTTTTATGGTTGCCACGACGATCGACATGGACAAGGGTATCGGAATTGTGTTGCCTTCTGAAGGCGGCGAGATTGAGATGTCCAGTAAGAATATTACCAATATTCTTATCGATCCCCGGGGGACTGTGTTGATGGACGATAAAGAGGTTGAGATTCGTGATATAAAAGGAGTCGTGGAAACTCTCCAGATGCAGAATCCCAAGATGGTTTTTTCGGTCAAAGCTCACGCCCGCACGAAGTATAAAGTTTATGTTGAAGTTCTTGATCAGTTAAAACAGGCCAAGACGCGCGTAATATCGATTGCGGAATAAGGAGCAAGGCATGAAATTCAAGAAAAAAAGTAAAATGAAAATCTCGATTCCGACAGCTTCAATGCCAGATATCGTTTTTATGCTGATCTTCTTTTTCATGGTTTCGTCTGTTCTGAGAACCCATGATGGATTAAATGTTGTTTTGCCGAAGGCTAAACAGATCGAGAAGCTGGAATCCCGGGTGCATGTTACCTATATCTGGGTTTCAAAAGAAGGAATGATTTCTATCGACGGCAGGCTTTTTCAAGCGCAAAGCATTCGAAACATTATGTATGAAAAAAGAACTACCGACCCGCAACTGATTGTATCTGTTCGCGCCGATGAACTGGTGAATATGGAAATGGTAAGCAATATCCATAAAGAATTGCGATTGGCGGATGCACTGGCGGTGAATTATTCCACAAGAGCAATGTAAGGACAAAAAATGATTATAAGACAAAATCCTGAAGTAAGTCTTAAATTGAGATATCCTCTGATATTGCGGGCCGGTTTGGTGTTTACCCTATTGGGTATGATCTTGTTGTTTGCACTGATACCAAAACCGGGCGAAGGCGAACGTATTCAGAAAGAAATCCGTATTGAAATCGAGACGATTGATATTCCGGTGATTGAACAACAGATGGAGGCCGCCAAACCACCATCCCGCCCCTCCATTCCAATCGAAGTTGAAAACGACGATTTGCTGGACGATGTAACCATTGATATGAATACCGATATATCCAGTTATGAAGCCTGGGACGCACCGCCGCCACCGCCGGAAGAAGATGACGGCCCACGGGTACGGTTTATCCCCTACGATGAAGCGCCGGAACCAATTGGCGGATTTCCAGCTATTCAGCGAAACGTGGTATATCCGGAAATTGCCCAGGAGGCTGGTATCGAGGGCACCGTAGTGATTCAGGCCTTTGTGAATGAATTCGGAAAAGTAACCGAATGCATTATTCTGAAGGGCGTTCCCAATACCGGGCTGGACGAGGCCGCTATTGCCGCCATTAAAAAGACCAGGTTTAGACCCGCCAAACAGCGCGACAGAAATGTCGGTGTATATATCTCAATTCCGGTGATATTTAAATTACAGACGAATTAAGAATTGGTTTTCAAAATAAACACAGATTAAATGCAGTAGACTCTACTGCATTTTTTCTTTATTAAGGAGGTATTTATGAGTACCAAACCGGTTTCAACGTCTGATTTAAAATCTCAGTATCCAATCGTCTTGAGAATCAGCTTAATCATTAATCTGCTAGTGATTATTTTGCTGTTCGTGCTGATACCGAAATTAAACAATTTACGTACTGGTTCCGATTCCAAATCCGATGATTTTACGGTTGTTAAAATCCCGATTGTGCGACCGCCGGAAGAGATGGCCCAGCGACCTCAGCGGCCTTCAATACCGCTGGAAGCTCCGGACAGTGATTTGATAGACACGGTGACCATAGAGGGTACAACGAATCTTGGTGATCGCGTTATTACTGATTTCCCACCACCCCCGCCCCCCCCAGATGACATGGGTAATACAAGAAAAATACCTTGGACATCTTATGATGAAAAACCAGAGCCCGTTGGAGGATATAGTGCAATACTGAAAAATGCAGTTTACCCGGAAATTGCGCGGGACGCTGGGGTTTCCGGCACTGTATTGGTTGTCGCGCACATTGATGAAAAGGGGAAGGTGGGTGAATGCTGGGTAATCCAGGGTATCCCCAAGACTGGTCTTGATGAGGCGGCAATGGACGCAGTCCGAAAAACAAAATTTCATCCCGCGAAACAGCGTGATATCTGTGTCGGCGTCTATATCGTTATTCCGATAGAATTTCGGTTGGAATAGAAAAAATATATCAGGGCTGGTAACTGATAGTCAGTATATGGGGATTGTTTAACCCTTCCGGCATAAACAGGTATGCATAATCAAATGTAAAGCGGTCGAAGTGAACTCCGAACCCGATTGATTCCCGGTTTTCGGAACCGATATGGGCAAAACCACCCCGGACCAACAGAATATCCCGATAGTCCAACTCGGCCCCGGCCTGGGCGAATGCTTCGCCGGAAACCATGTTTGAACCAAGGTTCAAACCGATTGCCCCGTTCAGATTATTACCCTCAAATATTTCAGGCCGGACGATGCCAATGTTGAGAGTTGCGGGCAGACTGTTTGTGTTATTGTCGGACTGAAGGTATCCGATATTTTGCAGCATGAAAGAGATGTCCAGCATGCTGGGTGCATTCCAGCGGGCGGCGACGTCAAATGCAACACCATTGTCTGTGTATGTATAGAGATGTTCGTAAAGAAACTTACCGGTAATTCCGACGATGACTTTTGGGAGTGGCGACCAGGCATATGCGACGGCGGCGGCCAGGTACTGTGGCTCAATATTTGCCAGAGGCTCATCGGTGGGCGTTTCACGAATCTCAACGCCGGGAATGCGGACATAATTCAAACCAAAACCCACAAAGGATTTTCTCAGTGGAATTGAAAAAGCCAGTGCATCCATATTGATGTCTGAAAACCAGAAATGATGAGAAAGCGAAAATGTGGTTTCTGTATTGACGATTCCAACGGGATTTTCAAATATAGCCAGCGGTGACTGACTGGATGGCGAAAACACCGTCATTGTGGCGGCCGATTGCGCTGATGATGGAATCTGCAAAAAAGACATTCCGCTGTTCAACAGCTCAGCATTTACAGTGTGAACGAGCATAACTAATAATAGTGAAAATAGTAGTGTTTTTTGTTTCATTGAATTACCTGTAATATCTAAAACTTGAACTCCCAGGAAAAGACGTGAGTACTGCCCTCGCCAACAAGGCCGATCATAGCGCTGTAATCAATCTGGGTTTGAATATTGTTGATAAATCCATAGGCCAGACCAGCGCCAAATGTTGGATTAATGTTGTCCAGGCCCATTCGCAGAAAAAGAATATCGCTGACAAGGTATTCCCCGCCAAAATGCACCCGGTAGTCCTGCTTGTCGGAGAGCTCGACATCGCCGATAAAAGCGAAGGTGGAATTATGGCGGTAGGCCAGACCGATTTTTAATATTTGAGGAAATGTATCGGTGTAATTACCACCCTGATCACCAAAGAGATCCTGGGTATTCCAGGTGTAGCTGGCGCCAATATCTTTTAAAAGAATGCCAATGGAAATGCGGTCGAAAGGTTTCAGTAATACGCCGATATCAAATCCAAGACCGCTGCCGGTCAGATCGAGCATGTTGTGACTCAATATTTTGAAATTTAAGCCAACGGATATCCGACGGTGAAAAGCATTGGAAAAGGACAGGTAAATAACATCTTCGCCAGTGTCGTAAATCTCGTCAGGGATACCGGTGGATGTCCGGCCCTGGATATCAGTGACGCCGGCATGCATCCAGGCAACCGAGATTCCGGCAGTTGGTTTCAGTGGAAACGCCAGGCCGACATAATGCAACTGACGGTCAAGGCTGAGAAAATAGTAGGTTGTTGACAGATGTCGGTCTTTCAGATATGAGAGACCAGCGGGGTTATAATAAGCTGCAAACCCGTTTTCACTGTCTGCAACCCCGGCGTTGCCCATGGCCAGTGACCGGGCCCCCAGTCCCATTCGTAAAAAGGAACCGGCATAGCCGGCATTATCACCGGTGTCCGCTAATGTAATGGAAACACCTATTAAAACCAGGA
>CAZAKB010000125.1:0-8467 GCA_964485475.1 uncultured bacterium | reverse complement strand
AATTCATCAATGTCTGTCCAGAATCCACATTTCAACCCGGCTAACCAGACCGCTCCCAGTGCCGTGGATTCCGCCATTGCCGGCCGCAGCACCGGCCGGTCCAGGATGTCCGCCTGAAACTGCATCAGGAAATCGTTCACCACCGCGCCACCATCAACCACCAACTCCTGGGTGGATACTCCGGCTTCCGTTTCCATCAGGTTGAGAACATCGGCACTCTGGTAGGCGATGGATTCCAGCGCCGCCCGGATGATATGATTGCGATTGGCGCCGCGGGTCAGGCCCGTGATGATTCCCCGGGCGTCCATATCCCAGTGTGGAGCGCCAAGCCCCACAAACGCCGGTACAATATAAACGCCATTATTATCAGACACTTTTAATGCCGCAGATTCACTGTCGGCAGCAGTTATGATCAATTGCAATTCATCCCGCAGCCACTGGATCACGGCACCACCAATAAAAATCGAGCCTTCGAAAGCATAGCAGGGCTGACCTTGTTTACCAATTGCTAATGTCGTCAGTAATCCCTTATCAGACAGTTGAAATTCCCCTCCCAGATTCATCATGGCAAAGCAGCCGGTCCCGTAGGTATTCTTGACGCTTCCCTTTTCCACGCATCCCTGCCCGAACAGCGCCGCCTGCTGATCCCCGGCCACGCCACAGATCGGAACATTCTTCAGGCAATCAATGGTTTCAATTTTTCCGTAATCATCCATGGACTGTTTGACAGTCGGCAGCAGTGCCAGTGGAATTCCAAGAATCCTGGCACATTCATCATCCCACCTGTGCTCAACGATATTATATAAAAGCGTCCGGGAGGCGTTAGTATAATCCGTCGCGTGGACTCTTCGATTCATCAGGTTCCAGATCAGCCAGGTATCGATGGTCCCGAAGAGCAGGTTTTCTCCGGTAGTATTCCCGACCTTGTCCAGTATCCAGCGGATTTTGGTTCCACTGAAATAGGCGTCCATCGGCAAGCCGGTTTTGGCTATAAATACCGGCTCGTATTTTTTCAGGTCATCACACATTTTTGCCGTTCTTCGGCATTGCCAGACAATGGCGTTATAGACCGGTTTTCCTGTCGTTTTATCCCACACAACTGTGGTTTCCCGCTGATTGGTAATGCCCACCGCTGCGATTTGGCCTTGATAACTGCTACACAATTCGGTCACTGTGTCAACCACGGTTTGCCAGATTTCCATAGGATCGTGTTCCACCCAACCGGGTTTCGGATAATACTGGGTAAATTCTTTGTAGCGGGAATCAACGATCTGTCCGTCATGATCAAACAAAATCGAGCGTGTTCCCGTTGTTCCCTGATCGATGGCGAGAATTAACATGAATGGTTTCCTTTTTACTCGGGTTAATCATCTCCCATTTGCCGTAATGCCTGGGCAATATTCAATGAATTGTCACCGATATTTTCAAAACACTGCACCATGTCCATAAAAAGCAGCTCCGCGCGGACATTGGAACCCTTTTGCAGCCGTTTTCGGGCCGCTTTACTCAGTGAATAACGCAGATCATTGACTTTATTTTCAAGGGTATAGGCATTTTGCAATTCATAGGCGTCGAACTTTTTTGTCAAATGGTTTTTAAACATCTCGATAAAATCCTTAATCAGGCTGGTATATTGCAAAAGTTCTTCCTCGGCTTTCGGGTTAAAATCAATCGATTTGTCGGTTTTCCGTTTCATCAGAATCACCAGGTTATAGATCGAATCGCCGACACTTTCCAGCTCATGGACCACCCGCATCATCGCATTGACCATTTTCACATTCGCCTCGGAAAGATCGTCCTGGTAACAGTTCACCAGGTATTTTGAAATCTCCTCCTGCATCTGATCGGTCAGTTCTTCAAGATCTTTCACTTTATCCACCATATCAGGGATTTTGTTTTTAGGCAGCCGGAAGGCATCAAGTGCGGTTTTATACATTTTTTCAATGACGTCGCCCATACGGTTCACCTCAGCCCTGGCGTTCAAAATATTCAACTGGGCCGAATCCTGGGCACCAACACTTAAATATTGCAACTGATAATGCCGATACTGATCGATATCTGTGGGCTTTACTAATTTTTCAATGAACTGTGCAAATTTCCCCAAAAAAGGTAAAAACAACAACGTGTTGGTAAAATTGAAAATTGTATGAAACAGCGAAAGATTCAGAGGCAGATTAGATTGCAGGGCACTGTCCCACGGTGCAATCCAGAGTACAAAATTGCAGAAATACCGAAAGGCAAACGCCATCCAGATAACTCCGATAAAATTAAAGAAAAAATGCGAACGGGCAGTCCGCCTGGCATTGACCCCTGTCCCAATGGATACCAGAAATACCTTGATTGTTGTACCTATATTTTCACCCAGACAGATCGCAGCAGCCGATTCAAAATTGATATAGCCTTTGAACGCCAGAGTTACCGTAATGGCCATTGCAGCACTCGACGATTCCAGAAGTACGGTCAGGATTGTCCCGACACATACAAATAAAACAAACGATAGAAAACCAAGGTTTGAATATTTTTCCAGAAAGAAAAGCGCCTCTTCATTAATATCGGGTACGGAATTTTTCAGAAATCCCAATCCCAGGAACAGCAGCCCGAATCCAACCAGCATCTCCCCGTAATCCCGGCGTTTCCGGCGTTTACTTAACAAAAAGGGAAAACCAATACCCACAATCGGGAGTGCAAACGTGGTTACATCGATTTTAAATCCAAGGAACGAGACAATCCAGGTTGTCACCGTTGTACCGATATTGGCACCCATAATCACACCAATCGCCTGGGTCAGTTTCAATAGTCCGGCATTGGCAAAACCAACCACCATAACCGTCGTAGCTGACGACGATTGGATGATGCCGGTAACCAACAAACCGGTAAAAACAGCCACAACCCGGTTTCGGGTCATATAATTGATGACAGTTTGCAGGCGATCACCGGCAACTTTCTGAATGCCCTCGCTCATGATCCGCATACCAAATAGAAAGACACCCACAGAGCCGATAAATCGCAGTACTAATCCAATCATTATTATCCTATATTTCTGAAAAACATTAGGGAAATTATATTAAAAACGATGCTGCCGGAATTCTATATATGGCTATTTATCCAGCCTTCGATATCATTAAAAACCTGTTGTTTCTCCGGATCGTTATGAATTTCATGATAAAAACCATCGTATAATTTCAGGGTCTTATCCTTGGAACTGACCGTATCATACAATTCCTGGCTGCCGCTTAGATCGGTCATTTTATCACATGAACCGTGCATGATCAGAATCGGCAATGTGATCGTTTCCATCTGAATCTGAATCCGATTCATGGCGATAATCAATTCCATTCCGGTCCGCGCCGGAATCCCTCCCCGGTAATTCAATGGGTCATCATCATAATCCTTAACAATCAGCGGGTCCCTGGAAATTGATGCGGAATCCAGTTTGGTGGTTTTCATTTTAGGGGCATATTTCCCGATAATCGATGACATTTTCACAAGCAGCGGTGAAATATCATCACCGATTTTGATTAGCGCACCACTCAGTAGTAATCCCCGAAATTCCGTTTTTCTTGTAATGACGTAAAGCGTCGAAATGGTGGCACCCATGCTGTGTCCGTAGAGAAATATAGGTGTACCAGAATGACGTTCTTGCACCCGTTTACAGAAAATGTCCAGGTCGCGCAGATGTTCATCAAAGGAATTCACAAATGCCCTGCACCCGTCGGATTTTCCATGTCCCCGGAGATCATACGTTTCAACGCCGATTCCATTTGACGTTAAAAAATCCGCTACATGTGCATAACGACTGCTGTGTTCACCCAAGCCGTGTACGAGTAGCACAACCGCTTTTTGTTCGTCATCCGGCTTCCAAGCCTGTTCAAATAGCATCTGGCCGTCACAGCCTTGAAATAAACCATGATTATAATTCATACTGAAATCCTATTTTGTTTCTTTGGCTTCCTGTAATACTGTGGTAACTGATTTTACTATTCCGGCAATATCTGATAGATTTGTTGGAATAATTACGGTATTATTCGTCTTTGCCAGATTACCAAATTCATTGACATACTGTTCGGCAATTTTCAGGTTAACGGCATTCATTCCGCCTTTTTCATTAATGGCCTTGGCAATTTCCCGCAGTCCTTCCGCAGTAGCAATAGCAACCTTGCGGATTTCCTGGGCCCGGCCTTCGGCCTCATTGATGCGTTTCTGCATCTCGCCTTCCGAACGGGCAATGGCTTCCTGTTTGTCACCGTCAGCCCGGTTGATTTTGGCCTGTTTGTCACCTTCGGATTCGGCTATCACAGCCCGCTTTTCACGCTCCGCCCGCATCTGTTTTTCCATGGCGTCTTTAATGCTCTGGGGCGGTGTAATATTCTTGACCTCATAGCGGGTTACTTTCACACCCCAGGGATCCGAGGCTTTGTCCACCGCATCCACAATGACACTGTTGATTGTATCCCGTTCTTCAAAGGTTTTATCCAAAGACAATTTTCCGATAACACTTCGCATAGTTGTCTGCGCCAGTTGTGTGGAAGCAAACTGGTAATTATTGATACCATAGGATGCCTTCATTGGATCAACACACTGCATATACAGAATACCATCGACTTCTACAGAGATATTATCTTTGGTTATGCATACCTGTGGCGGTACATCGATCGCTTGTTCTTTTAATGTGTGTTTATACGCCACCTTATCAATGAACGGAACCAGCCAATGAAATCCGGCCTCAAGTGTTTTGCTATATTTTCCCAATCGTTCAACAATAATTGCAACTTTCTGCGGTACAACCCGGATTGATCGGAAAAAGGTAATTATTACAAAAATGATGATGCCAATTAAAATAACTGAAAATGGTGTCATGATCTCCTCCTATTCGATTGATTTAACTTTAAGAACAATACTATCCTTGCTGATAATCTCCACGGTCTGACCTTCACCAATCTCCTCATCGGCTTCGGCATCCCAGGCAGTTCCGTGAAACTCGACTTTACCTCTTTTATTCTTTGCGATAGGTTTGATAACTGTTGTTCTGTGACCAATAAAGTCATCCACATCATCAGCATTGACATTTTTCTGCTTTTCTAAACCCTTAAAAACTTTCGTCAGCTGTTTGCGCAGTGCCAGCAACAGCACGACCGATGCGATGATAAAAATAAACAGTTGCAGATTTAATGTTATCCCCGGAATGATCATGCACAGGAGTGCGACAATCCAGGCCCCAATTCCAAAAAATGCAATAATGAGACCGGGCATTACAAATTCCGAAAGCATCAAAATAAGTCCGACTACGAACCAGATGATTTCAGCACTAAAAAATTCTTTTAATGTTTCCATAGACTTCCCCTTCTATAGTTTATTTTTTAAGAAAGAGCACTCAGGGCAATTAATAATTGCCCGCTGTAGTAAAACGCCAGGCTGATCCGGTTATATTTAAATGACCACCGGAACCGGTTGACGGCCAGCATAAAATCCGAAACATAGAACAAGCCCGCGCCGACACAAATCAGCCATGCTTGGCGATTACTGAAATTTATACTCAGATGCGTCGCCATTGCCCGGTTCAGCATATAGGTAATAATCAAAATATAAATCAGCACGGGAAGTTTCATCGGTCCCAGTTTCGGATAAAGGTAGAAATACCCGCTTGCGGCAATTATTGCCAGGGCGACGATCATTCCAGCCGGTGCTGGATTCCCTCCTGCAAATTTAAAGAATGCAAGCGCGTATACCATATGTGCAATCAGAAACAGAACAAGACCAATGCGAAAAGCCTTTTGATTTTCCTGAAACATCAGGGCAATATCACCACATAAACAAAACAGTAACGCCACTGAAAGCCATAGTGAGTAGTAAAGTGAAAAATAATTACTGGTCATAATCGGAATAAAAACAATGGTAATCACCAGGATTGTCGATATCGGTTTAAACAGATATATCTGTTTCTTTTTCACTTGAATCTCAGCCCGAATTAACAAAATGACTGTGACGATCAAAACAGAAATAATCACGTTTAAAATAATCAATGTCCTAAAACTCCGTTTTCAGTTATTCGTAAATTTTACTCTTGACAACCCGGTCGACATCGACGGGTACGACGACTATTTCGATACGGCGATTTTTGGCTTTGCCTTCCACGGTAGTATTCGTCTCAACTGGATGAAATTCAGAGTATCCGGTAGCAGAAATAGCCTTCGGATCTAGGTCATGGGTTTCCACTAAAAACCGGACAACATTCGTCGCCCGGGCCGTTGACAGTTCCCAGTTCGAAGGATAGGTTTTCTGTAATTCCCTCCCGATCGGTACATTATCCGTATGACCTTCAATCCTGATCTGCTGTCCGGAGATTTCCTTCAAAATCATCGCGACTCTTGACAACACGTTTTTCCCTTCCGGCTTTATTTCCGCTTTACCGGTATCAAACAGGATTTTCTCCACGATATTTACCGAAAGTTTATCCTGCAGCTGGGTAATTTGAATCTGACCATCTTGGATTTCATTTTTAAGATTTGACATCAGATTGTCATAAGTCGTTTCCATGTTTTTAATGGATTCTTCTTTCTCCTTTATTACGTCATCAATCTGTTTCTGAAGTTTGTCGATTTCATTTTGCTGTTTTTGAATTTCCAGCTCTTTTTGAGCCAGTTGATCTTCATAATCGGTTTTACAACTGGTCAATCCGGCAATGATTTGGTCCTTGTCCGACTCCCGGGCATTCATAATATCCTGAAGTTTGGCATTTGCGGTTTGCATTTCCTCAATTCGGGACTTCAACGATTGTATCTCCAACTCCAGGTCTGTTTTATCATTCAGTAAACTGTCAATTTTGGATTGCGATTGTTTCAGCATATCGGTCAATTCGACAGCCTTTTTCCCCAATAATTTAACCTCCTGTTGATATCTTCCGGCTTCAGCTTCCAGGAGATTATGTTTGCCGGTCGAAACACACGCCGACATTCCGATACAAAAAATAGCGAGAAAAAATAAATTGATTTTTCTCATTCTGGCCCTCACCTTTCTGATGATTTTCGGCATCATCAATGTTATAAAGCAGGAATCTTTTTCTGATTTATATATTTTAGTAAACCCAACACGGTAAGTGAAATTTCAATAAATTTATACAATATGAAAAGAAAAAACCTATCGAGTTTCAGAATTATCTGACTTGAATTCTTCACCGTAAAGTACGCTAAGATCGCAGAGAATTCTTTATAACAATAAGGTAAATTAGTAATATGAAGAAAATTAACACGGCAGAAACAAATCAAATAATTTCCTCTGCGTCCTCGGTAAACTCAGCGGTTTATAAATTATTCAAGCTAAAGTTACACTTCATTAATTGTGTTAGCCATGTCACAGGAAATTCGTCAATATCCCGATGCTGACAACAATTTTAGCTGTTGTTATACTCTAACGGCTTGTGTATTTTAACCATGCTTAGTGATAAAGGAGATTTAATCATGAAGAAAATTTATCGTTCAAAAACCGATGTTAAACTGGCCGGAATTTGTGGCGGCTTAGGTGAAATGTTCAATGTCGATCCCACAGTTATTCGCCTTTTACTGATTTTTGCAACCATTGCCACTGGTGTGGCCCCGTTGCTGATTACCTATGTTATCGGCTGGCTGATCATCCCGGAAGGGAATCCCGAATAGTTCATGCTCGGTACATTAATCAATGTCGGAACGATTCTGCTGGGCAGCGCTATTGGTCTGGTTCTGCACCAACGTTTACCGGATAAGATCACTAAAATCGTTTTTCAGGGAATCGGCCTTTTTACACTGTTCCTTGGATTTACAATGGCTGCTAAAACGTCGAATTACCTGATCATGATTTTCAGCATCGTTCTGGGAGCAATTATTGGTCAGTTATTGTCAATCGACACTGCTCTGGATAAATTTAGCAACCGGTTGAAGACGAAGATTGGCTCCAAAAATGATAAGTTTTCCGAAGGGTTGATGACTGCCTTTCTGCTTTTCTGTATGGGCTCCATGACCATTCTGGGTGCGTTTGAAGAGGGCCTGGGCAATCCCCCAAATCTGCTCTATGCCAAATCCATGCTGGACGGATTTTCATCCATTGCACTTTCTGCCGGTCTGGGAATTGGTGTCATTTTTTCAACAATCCCGCTGTTGGTTTACCAGGGCGGTCTGACTCTTTTCGCCGGTTGGCTGGGCGAATTTTTCAGTGATGTGGTCATCAATGAAATGACAGCAGTCGGCGGTTTGATGCTAATTGGACTTGGGATCAATATCCTGGAAATAAAAACCATCAAAGTGATCAACATGCTTCCGGGACTTATTGTCGCCGTCATCCTTGCCACACTTTTTCTTTGAAAGAATTAATCTCATTATCCCATAATATCAACCCTGACAAACACATGCGTTTTCAATTAATTATTCAACAATTTATTACCGGTATTCTGATCGTCTGTCTTTTATCGGGATGCAACCGGTATTATTCCAATATTCAT
>CAZAKB010000124.1:6831-8685 GCA_964485475.1 uncultured bacterium | reverse complement strand
CGAGACTCTCCTATATTTCAATTCGCTTTCCCGCAGCGCTTCCTCCGCCCGCTTGAGCTCCGTGATATCGGTGGCGACCATCCGGAAACCGACCGGAATTCCTGACTTCCGGATAATCGTAGCTTCCAAAGTGATCCAAATCCAGGTTCCATCCTTGCATTTAAATTGCGCCTCCAACTTTTTGGGAGGTGCACCTGCAATTCGGGCAGCGATACGTTTTAGAATGTAGCTTTTCATATCATCGTGAAACAAGCCCATTTTAAAGGCATTTCTGCCGATAATTTCATCCCGGGTGTAGCCGGTCAATTCTTCGAAATATTTGTTGACATATTTATAAGTACCCTTGAGATCCACGTTGTTAATAACAATAGGTAATTTTTCAAGGATACTATCCCGAGATTCGGTTTCAGTGAGTTGAGTTTTGGACTTTGTATTTTTCGGCTTTGGATTACTCATAACTTTTCTCCTGAAATCCCGGTGTGAATTGTAAGGTTCATTTATTCCCTTCTTCCGTATCCTTTTCCGCCACATACTCCGGATACCATTTCTTCATGCAATCCGGACACATGCCATGGGAGAAATCGGCAATTGGATGATGGATCAGATAGTGTTCAATCGGACGCCATTGTCCTTCGTTGTCACGGATACTTTTACAACTAGAGCAGATCGACACCAATCCCCGTAACGCCTGCAACTCCATCAGATAATCGCTCAGATGTTTGTTTTTATCACCTAAAACCTGATTCATATAGAGAAGTTGTAGCTCCCCTTGCACCAGGTCCCGGAATTTTGTCATTAATGTCTTAACGGTACCGGAGTAGGCGTTTTCCTTATTGTCAAGAATACAGATCGTTCCGAAGGGTTTTTGGTCGGGTAAAAAGATTGGGAATCCCAGATAGGAAATCATATTTAATTTTACATCAGGATTGTTTCTCCACTCGTCATCGCTTATCGCATTGGGTACGAGCAAGCGATCTCTGGTGTTAATCACCCTCTCACAATAGAGCCCGGAATCTTCGAAATGCTCTTTGTCGCCGGGATGATAGGGATTCCCGGCGCTATTACTGGCGACAAATACTTCGATATCCTCTTCCACCAGTCGCATGATCAGGGCAGCAGGAATTTTGACAATTTCTGCTAAAATATCGACAATCCGCTGCCAGTTCTCAAGAGTGGGTTCTGGTACTTCAAGCTTGATTTCATTGTGGATCATCATTTTTCCTTTTATTTACTCTTTATATTGCTGTAAAACCGATATCATTTTTTCTGTTTTTCCTCCGAAAAATCCGGGTACCATTTCACCATACAGTCCGGACACATACCGTGGGAGAAATTCACATTTGGCAGGCGATCATTGATGTAGACAGCCGGAGACACCCAGGGATGGGACTCCTGGTCATCATCGCGGATTTTATTGCATCCGGCACAAATCGGTATAAGATTCTTTAAGCCATTGGATTGTCCGGCAGATGCCTGCATCGCCGCCAGGATTTCCTTCTGTTTCGTGATGTCCCGTCCGATGGTTGACGCGGCAATGATCTTGCCTTCAGAGTTTAGAATGGGCGAAACCGCGAGTGATACTTGAATTTCTCGGCCATCTTTTCTACGTCGGACTGTCTCGTATTTATCAATATATTCGCCCGATTTGATCATATCAAGAATTGTCGATATATCTTCATCGTTCCCGGGTGGAATCAGGAGTGATATAGATTTACCAATCACTTCGCTTTCAGTAAAACCATAAAGCTTTTCTGCACCTTTATTCCAACTCGTGATGATCCCATCCAAGCTTCTCCCGATGATGGCATCTGCAGATGATTGTACGATAGCGGCAAGGTGATTCACCTTTTCCTC
>CAZAKB010000124.1:1294-6731 GCA_964485475.1 uncultured bacterium | reverse complement strand
TTTGCATTTTTCCCTTCAAAGACCAAATCGTATCGAATAATTTCAACGTGTATAATTCCCCCGTTTTTCTTTTTATGAAGAAATACTCCTGCATTTGTAAGTCCGCTATCAGTTATTTTGACTGAATCTTTTAATTTTACTGTTTCTGACTCTGGTCTGATATCCAAAATAGTCATTTTTAGAAACTCTTCTTTTGTATAGCCATATTTCTCAGCAAATGCGTTGTTTACCGAGAGGAATTTTAAAGTTTCAATATCAAAAATTGATATAGGCATTTGGTTAGATTCATATAGTTGCCTGTACTTTTCTTCACTTTCCAGCAACGCCTCCTCGGCCTGCTTGCGCTCGGTGATGTCATTTATGAAACCCTCGATCGCCACAATTTTCTTGCCATATTTCACCGGTTGAATATTGAAACTGTGATACTCAACATTGCCGTCTCTTTTAAGACGGCTGGACTCACCGAATATGGTTTCGCCAGCCAACGCTCGTTTGACGAGTTCTCTTGCCTGTTCAACAGAGTCTTCAGGTTGAGTAATCTCAAATGGCTTTTCAATGACATCTTTAAGTAAAAGTCCATGCATGTGTTCCCATACGGGATTTACATACTGCCACGAACCGTCCTTTCCCACCCGGTAGTAGCCGAAAGGTGCATTTTCAACTATTGCCCGGAATCGCTCCTCGCTTTCCCGCAGTTCGGACTCCACAATTTTGCGTCCGGTCATTTCTTTTTTCAACGCAGTATTGGTCTTTTTCAGTTCTGTCTGTGCCTTTTGCAGATTCTCATAAAGGTCTTTCACTTTGAGCATTGCTTTTACTTTAGCAAGCAGCTCGTCTGTATCGATAGGCGCAACCAGGTAATCATTTGCCCCGCTGTCCAATCCTTTGATGCGGCTCTGAATGTCCCTGAATGTTGCCGATATCAGGATAATCGGAATATGATCATATTTCCGGTTCGCCCGGATGTTATTCACCAGTTCATATCCATCCATTACCGGCATCTGAATATCGGTGATTACAATATCCGCTGGTTTTAGCATAAATTGGTCCAGCAGTTCACGGCCGTTAATAAAAGCATGAACATCATAGCCGTTTGCCCGGAGCATCTTCTCCAGGATATACCGATTGGTCTTAGTATCTTCAGCGATAAATACGCGTGCCATAGTGCACTCCTTTCACTGCATATATTTTGGTGGTTTTCCAGCTTCTTCAAGCAGGGCATTAATCTCTTTTTTCAATTCAACCATTCGGTTCTCGCGGTTATTAAATGTGGACAGAAGCAGATTGAGCCGGTCTTTTTCATTCTGCAAACGTGTTTCCGATTTCCTGAGACTTTCTATCAAATCTTTCACTTTTAGAAGGGATTTGATTTTTGCAGTCAATTCATCCTCATTGATCGGAGTAGTCATATAATCGTTGGCGCCTTCATTAAATCCCTGGATTTTGCTGGCCAGGTCCGTATAGGCCGCCGAGATACAAACAATGGGAATATGATCGTAGGTGTTATCGGCGCGGACGGCTTTTATCAATTCATAACCATCCATGACCGGCATCTTTACGTCGGTGATAATAATATCCGGAGGCTCTTTTAAAAATTCGTCCAGAAGTTCCCGCCCGTCTTTAAATGTTCTGACGTTATATCCGGCTGCTGCCAGCGCTTTTTCCAGAACATAGCGGTTCGTTTTGTTGTCATCTGCAAGATATATTTTTTCCATCTATTTGCCTCCCTTGTAATTACCGAATATTTTTTTAATAATGAGAGGCAGTTCATCAACCCTGGTTTCATTTTTATCAATGCGGGTGACGAGATATTTTTCCAGGAACTCCTCTTCTTCATTCGATAAATCTTTCGATGAATAAATAATGACTGGAATCTGGCTGAGAATCTGATCTCTGATCAGATTCTCAAGAAACTCAAAACCATCCATAACCGGCATAATCAGGTCCAGGATAATCAGGTCAGGACTCCGCTTTTTCACTATTTTTAGAGCCGCTTCTCCATCGCTGGCGCTCAGGACCTGATACTCTTTCCCAAATATTTTTCGAAAGTTGTGGATAATGGCTTTTTCGTCGTCCACAATCAGAATCGACTCCAATTTGCGGACCGATTTATACCCATCCAGGATCGCCTTTAAATTCGCGATATTTATCGGCTTCTCTAGAAATATATCGGCCCCCACTGCCAGCGCCTGACTCTTGGCATCATGCAAGACCGTCATCATCAAGACCGGTGTATTTCTGGCGACCGGATTATGTCTGATCGCTTTGAGTACATTCCAGCCGTCCTTTTCCCTGGGCAGCAGCAGATCGAGGCAAACTGCAAGAAACCGTTGTCTGTTGATCAGCCGGATAGCAGTATCGGCGTCCCGGGCAATGATCAGCAGGTATTTTTCATCGTTTAATGCCTCAGTCAAATAATCGATAGCCGCTTCGTCATCTTCAACGATCAAAATAGAGTCCATTGATTGCCTGGAATCTTTCACCTTAGCAGCGTCAACAGGCTTAAGATTTAGCGGGAAGATCAGTGGAATCTTAACGGTAAATTCAGTACCAACACCAACGTCACTGATCACTGAGATACTGCCGCCAATATTTTCAACAATTGTTTTGGCAATCGGTAAACCGAGTCCGCTGCCCCTGATTATATCATCCCGGGAGTAGATCCGTCTGAACTGCTCAAAGACCTGGCCAAACTTATCATTCGGTATACCGATACCGGTATCTTTTACCCGAATTTCGAAGAATTCATGGTGATTATCCTGGCGCATTTCAACGGTCACAACTACACTGCCCTGGTCGGTGTACTTAATGGCGTTGCCGATAATATTGATCAGGACCTGGGAAAGCAGCTTCATATCCGTCTCAAAATCCGGTAGTTTTTCATTGGGAACCAGTGTCAGGTCCAGTTCTTTCACCTGCGCCAATGATGAAAGGGACGCCGAAACATGATAGTATAATTCCTCAAGAGAAAATTTTGAAACCCGGTAGTCCACAAAACCCTCTTCAATTTTGGACAGGTCGAGCAAATCATTGACTAAATTCAGGAGAAAATTGGAGCTTTCACGGATCATCTCCAGCTGCAGCTGTTGCTCTTCATTCAACGGACCATCCATTTGTTTCAGTAACATATCCGTCAGGGTGATGATTGAGTTCAACGGCGTGCGGGTTTCATGCCCGAGCGAACGCACAAAAAGGCTCTTGCGCTGGCTCTTGATATCAAGTTCCTCATTTTTCAGATCGACTTCGCGGTAGAGCGCTATCAGACCGTCATTGGTGGTATCCAGTTCTTTGTTCAGTTTTTCCATTTGGATGTTTTGCTGACGGAGTGTGTCCAATACTTCAATGAGTTCCCGGTTCTGGGATTTTAATTCATCAATGGCTGATTCTTCGGAAATAAGCGTAAACTCATTTTTGAGGAGTTTTTGGGACTCTTTGGATATGGTTTTACCGTCCTTGAGCCACTTGATGACCGTAACAATCGTCCCTTCACCCGGAGTAGACTCTAGTGTGAATTCATCCATCATGTGCCTGGCTCCCTGCAAGCCAATGCCCATGCCACTCTCGGATTTATAATCTTTGCTTAAAACCTTGTCAATATCCGCTATACCTTTACCCTTATCCTGAAAAACCAGTTTTAAACCGGTTTTATTATAATTGGTGACTGTATCGAACGATACTACTCCTGAGTCCGCATATTCGAGGATATTGCGGGTCAATTCACTGGCGGCAGTCGCAATCCGTACGGAATCAATAGTCTCGAAATCCATTTGCCGGGCAATGGTCTTCATCGCATGACGTACATGCAAGATATCACGTTCGTTTTTGATAGTAATTTTGCCAAGTATCATCTTTTCCCTACCTTCTTAATCCTTCTTCATTAACCCGCTACAATCACCGTTGCATCATCGGAATTTCGCCCATAATCCCGCAGGACCAGATCAGCGATGATCATGGGATGTTTCGTCAATAATCCGGGATAGGAATCCGGCGTAAATTTATCCGAAATCCCGTCGCTGGACATCATCAGAATATTGCCTTTGTGCCAGGCGAAGTGGAAGACCTTGACTTTCTCGAGATTTGAGCCAAGAATACCGTTGAAATTCACCGGTCTGACCGGTTGGGGAGCGTTAAACACCTGCGCCCAGATATTTCCGATTCCGGCATATTCCAGCCAGGCTGCTTTTTCGTTAATAAGTGCGATTGAACCAACAGCCCCTCTGGTTCGATGCAATTCAACATGGACCCGATGGAGCAATTTGTCAAGCGGTTCTTCAAAATTGGCATTCAAAACGGCACACGCTTTCAATGATGCGATCGCGGCGTCTTCGCCATGTCCCAGACCATCAAAGACCGCAATCATCACCTGGCCGTTAAATTCTTTCAAAAACCAACTGTCGCCATTACTGGTTTCCCCGATTTTTGGACGGCTCATTATCCCGAAACGGTATCCATTGCCGGGCTGATATTTGTGAGGATGATCGCGGTTCAGCCATTTTCTGGAAATCACTATCGTGCCGATATTCTCACGGTAATTTTCATAAATCGCACGGTTAACTCGTTTGGTTTTGGAAATGACCTCAAATTCATCGGACAAGCGCTTAACAGCGCCAAGGCCAATTCCCAATGATGCATTTTCAGAGTAGCCATCAGTGATGGCCCGGTTGATATTTTCAATACCCGGTCCCCGGTCTTCAGCGATTATCTGCAAACCGATCTGCTCATTTACAGTCAGTTTCGACAGGATAATTTTGCCATCCACGGCGTGATGACTGATAAGGTTCTCCGCCAACTCTGAAACGATAATCGAAATCTCAGCGACTGCTGTCTCCGAAAATCCAATTTCCGTTGCTCTTCTGGCAGCCTCCCGTCGTGCCTTGGAAACATGGGCCCACTCTTTTACTTCAATGAAATTCTGTAGTTTACCAGTAGTTGAATTCAATTGTATTTCCATCCAATATTAACACCATCGGCTAATTATTAATCAGGGTAACCATTTATAAGCAGTCACCGTTGTGCCTTTACCCGGTTCTGAGGATATCTCAAATTCATCCAGCAGTCGTTTCGAACCTCCAAGCCCGTTACCCAGTCCATGACCTGTGGAGTAACCATCCTGCAGGGCGAGATCAATATCCACGATTCCGGGTCCCTTATCGGCAATTATCAGTTTGATGCCGTGTCGCGGACCGGTATCAACCATCACTACGGTCATAATACCACCACCGCCATACACCAGCGCATTGCGTGTCAATTCACTGACGGCGGTAATCAATCGGGTCTGATCTACCAGGCTGAATCCCATCTGAATACTCAGATTCCGGACATAATGCCGGGTACTGATCAGATCTGTTTCCTCCCGGATCGATATAATATTACTGGTTTTCAGAATCATCATTTTCAATCTGCCTGTCAAGTTTTGTCAACAATTCTATTCCGTCCT
>CAZAKB010000124.1:0-1194 GCA_964485475.1 uncultured bacterium | reverse complement strand
GAATCATCATTTTCAATCTGCCTGTCAAGTTTTGTCAACAATTCTATTCCGTCCTCAATATTCAGTACGGTGTGAACTTGTTCGAGTTTTAAACCGAGTTCCACCAGTGTAATCGCGACCGAAGGCTGGATTCCCGCAACAACTGTATTTGCATTCATACTGGCTGACATTTTGGAAATATCTGAGATTATCCGGCCCATGAAAGAATCCACCATATCCAGCGCGGACAATTCGATAATTACGCCAGTGGCCCCGGTCTTGCTGATAGTTTGCAGCAAATCAGACTGGAGCTGCAATGCAGTCTTATCGTCCACATCGAATTGCAGGGATACAATCAGGTTTTTGCCAATTTTTAAAATGGGGATTTTTTGCATCTTTTACCTCTTGTTTACCTGGAAACCGATTTTTCTGAAAGCATATTCCAGCCCGTCAGCCATAGTGGCGCGGGGTATCAAACTGCTTAAATCAACTCCCAGATGGACAACAGTCTGAGCGACTTCCGGACGAATACCGGTTAGGACTGCTTCAGCGCCCAGTAATCGGATAGCATTGGCTGTTTTAATGATATGAGTTGAAACCAGCGTATCCAATACCGCCACACCGGTGACATCAATGATGCAGACCTTGGCACCGGTCTGAATAATCTTTTGCAGACAGTTTTCCATGATCAGCTGGGTCCGTTTACTGTCCAGAATACCAATAATCGGAACAGCAATGATTTTTTCCCAGATCAATATTATCGGAGATGACATTTCCAGAATGCTATCCTGCTGGTCCTTCACCAGCTCATCACGGGTTCGGGCATATTCTTCGAAGGTCACCAGTCCGAGTTTATCAAGCAGTTTGGATATTCGGATTGTTTCTGTGCTCAGTATTTCCGGAGATGATTTGTATTCAGCCTGCAAAAATCCCAGGATACTGTCTTTCAAACTGAAGACAAACGTAGCTGTTTCAGAAGGTGTGAAGCCGGCTTGAGCACGGTTTCCGGAAATCTTTCTCAGCAGGGTTACCACGGGTTTGTAATCAGCAGTTCCGATATCAGTGAGATTACCCTTACTGCTTGCTTTGATAAATTCCCTAAGGAACAAAATGGATTCATTGCGCAGGTCTTCCATCGACATCAGGTCTTCACGCAGAGTTTCACTGGCAATTTGGGCTTTTACCCAGATTTCAAGAAGCTCCTTTTCTTTAAGT
>CAZAKB010000123.1:0-9189 GCA_964485475.1 uncultured bacterium | reverse complement strand
GAAGTTTCAAAGCAATATTTCAACTGGATTAAAAAGAATGGAAAACATTCTCATTACTTTATTTCCAGAATGTTTACAGAAGTGCTAAAGACATTGAATCTTTATAAATTACCGGACGGATCAACCCGGCATTTTCATAATCTCCGTGACACCTTCGCAACGGTTGCTTACTATTTGACAAGAGACATTTTTCAGGTTGCTAAATGGATGGGACATTCAAATAATGGAAAACCCGCCGTTGACACAACCGCCATTTATGCAAATTTTGACAGTGAATTACTCTATCAGGATTTTGGACATAAAAAACTTGTCATTAAGGACATTCAAAACGCATTATTAAGAAACTACTCATTGAATGCCGTTACTGTGGCCAAAGCAAAGGCTTCCAGAGTTGAAAAATCTAACTTTGAATTTGCCTATAATTAGGCTAAAGGGTGATCAAATTCACGTCAAGGGGTGAACGAAATGGGTATACGGAACAACATGGCTGAAACTTTTCCTCGAGGAGGGTGACTAAAATTGACAACCCTCTTTTATCAAAATAATGGCATTTTTAAAGTGAAATATTGGGAGTTTTTTAGTTTTTGTCGTCGGGTGAGCGGGTGAAGGGAATCGGACCCTCGTATCAAGCTTGGGAAGCTTGTGTTCTGCCATTGAACTACACCCGCATATTAAACAGCGTAATTAATTTAATAGTATCAAACTTATTTCAAAATCATTTTAAGTGTTTTCGAGGACAATTTTAACGTCCCCGACGGTAAAATATTTGGGTAATTTTCTTTAAATTTTATTAATCGAGTATTTACAAGAATTTGTGGTAATGCTCGTCGACAAACACAAAATCTTGTGTTTTGCCTTGACATATTTCATACATATTTTTATATTCTTGGTGTCAATAAAAATGCTTACCTTCCGGTAGCCTCAATAGAAAATGTTTTTTAAGGAGTTTTTTTAGTGTCTGAGCCCATTGCCATCAATTTTCAATTTCAAAAACGAGACACGCGGGAAGACATTACTCAGACGAGTATACCCACACAACCGCTGAAAAAAGAGCATAGAACAGAAACTGTCTTTTCAGAAAATGCCCTGGAAGTACTTAAACGGAGGTATCTGTTACGGGATAAATCCGGAAAAACCATCGAAACACCCGATGAATTGCTACAACGTATTGCCGACGCCATCGCCGAACCGGATTCCAATTTTACCAACAAAGCCAATGTACAAAAAACCGCCGAAAAATTTTATGCAATGCTGCAAAATAAGGATTTCCTGCCAAATTCACCTACAATTATGAATGCCGGACGTGAACTTGGTCAGTTATCGGCCTGTTTTGTGCTACCGGTAGACGACTCGATGGAATCAATTTTCCAGACCCTGAAAGATACGGCTTTAATTCATAAAAGTGGCGGCGGTACCGGATTTTCTTTCAGCCGGATTCGGCCCAAGAAAAGTATTGTCAAATCCACTAGTGGTGTCGCCAGCGGACCAGTCTCTTTTATGAAAGTATACAATGCATCGACTGAGGCGGTAAAACAAGGCGGAACGCGCCGGGGCGCCAATATGGGCATTCTGCGTGTCGATCACCCGGATATTCTGGAATTCATTGATTGTAAAAAAAATAATAACGATTTGACGAATTTTAATATATCAGTAGCCATCACCGATGATTTTATGGAAAAAGTTAGAAAACGGGAGCAATATGAGTTAATCAATCCCGTCGATGGCAGCGTCAGCGGTACGCTGAATGCCTCCGATGTTTTTAAACTTATTGCCAGAAATGCCTGGGAGAACGGTGATCCGGGTGTCATATTTGTTGATAAAATCAATAAAATGAATCCTACTCCAAAGTTGGGTGATATCGAAGCAACAAATCCCTGTGGCGAACAACCGCTTTTACCGAACGAAGCCTGCAACCTTGGATCGATCAATCTTGCAAATTTCGTTCAAGCAGGAAAAATTGATTATAAACTGATGCACGAGACCATCGATACGTCAATACATTTTCTCGATAACGTTATCGAGGCGAATCGCTATCCTCTGAAAAAAATTGACACGATGGTTAAAAAAAGTCGCAAAATCGGACTCGGTGTTATGGGATTCGCAGATGTATTATTTAAACTGAAAATCCCCTATAATTCGGAAGAAGCGTTGCAACTGGCCGATGAAATGATGAGTTTTATATATAAACATGCCCGTGAAGCCAGCGTTCGATTAGGCGAGTCCCGTGGTACATTTCCGGCCTGGAATGAAAGTATCTATTTTCCCGATGGTCCAAAACTACGCAACTCAACGTTCACTACAATTGCACCAACCGGTACCATCTCCATGCTGGCTGATTGCAGCAGCGGTATTGAACCCATCTTTTCACTGGTATTCACGAAGCGGGTTATGGACGGTACGGACTTACTGTACGCAAATCCCTATTTTGAAAATGCTTGTAAAGAAGCCGATATATACTCAAAAGAATTAATGAAAAAGGTTGCTGAAAAGGGTTCAATCCAGCATATAGATGAAATTCCCGAATCTATTAAAAAGATATTTGTTACTGCCCACGATATTACTCCGGAATGGCATGTTCGCATGCAGGCAGCCTTTCAAAAATGGACCGACGCAGCAGTTTCAAAAACCTGCAACTTCCCAAAAACAGCAGCGGTTCAGGAGGTTATGGACGCCTACTGGCTGGCGTATGAAGCTGGTTGCAAAGGCATTACCATATATCGTGATGGAAGTCGTGATGAACAGGTTCTCTATATTGGGGATACGATCGCCCAAAAAACAGCCCAGGAAGCAGATGTCCTTCAACAATCGATAAATGAGACAAACCGCATTCATCCCCGGATCCGACCACAGGATACCAGGGGAACTACCAAGCGGGTTCGAACAGGTCTTGGGACACTATATGTGACAATTAATGAAGATGAAACCGGGCTCTGTGAAGTTTTTACGAACATCGGAAAGGCTGGCAGTCAGGCACAAGTAGAATCGGAAGCAATCAGTCGCCTGATATCACTTGCACTTCGCTCCGGAATCGATACCCGTGATGTCATTAAACAACTAAAAGGGATCGGTGGCCCCAGCCCTATCTGGGAGAATGGAACTCAAATACTTTCCACTCCCGATGCAATCGCAAAGGCCTTGGAATGGTATCTTGAAGAACGCGAAGGCAAGAAAAAAGGCACACCACCACATCCTCAATTCCTGTTTAATGATGCAGTTCCCGAACAGGCTGTTCAGAAAGTATCCGCAGTCCATGGTAAAATTGACCACGCCGACAATAAAAAGTCCATCACAACCTGCCCGGATTGTGGTGCAACAGTCTATCACGAAAGCGGTTGTGTCACTTGTACATCCTGTGGGTTTTCAAAATGTTGACAAACTATACCTTATAGCATAAAAAAAGGGGCTTATTAAAAGCCCCTTTTTATTTATCCCAATTCATATATCCCTATTCATCCAGAATATCTTTTTCCTTTTTCTTAAAAAGATTGTCAATTTCCTGAATAAATTTATCCGTCAGTTTTTGTACACTTTCCAGGCCATCATGGCTTTGATCTTCCGAGATTTCATGTTCTTTTTCCAATTCTTTGAGCATATCGTTCGCGTCACGACGAACATTTCGTACAGCGACCTTTCCTTCTTCAGCAATTTTATGTGCAAACTTGACCAATTCCCGGCGGCGTTCTTCGGTTAATGATGGAATTGGTAAACGCAACAGGTTTCCATCGGCCTGGGGGTTCAGCCCCAGATCAGCTGCTTTAATCGCTTTATCAACAGCGGCCACAGCATGTTTATCAAACACCTGTACAACCAGCAGTCGGGGATCCGGTGTCGCCACATTAGCAATCTGTCTTAATGGAATTAACGATCCGTAATAATCCACTTTTATGGAATCCAGAATCCCCGGATTTGCCCGGCCAGTCCGGATAGCCGCAAGATCCTGATGAGCAGAGTCAATACTTTTTTGCATGCGACTTTCAGCATCGTTCAAGACATCATTAAGCATGATCACCTCCGGATATGAGTGTACCAATGTCTTCACCGGTCAACAGCCGGCGAAGGTTACCTTTTACGTTCATATTATAAACAAGGATGGGAAGTTTGTTATCCTGACAGAGCGTAATTGCTGTTAGATCCATGACCTTTAACTGGTTTTCTACGACAGTTTGATAATCGAGTGTTTTAAAAAATATCGCGTCCGAATGTTTTACCGGATCTTTATCGTATACGCCATCAACTTTCGTCGCTTTTATAATGGCATCGGCGTGAATTTCTACAGCCCGTAATGCCGCACCGGTATCGGTACTGAAGAATGGACGTCCTGTTCCAGCGCTGAAAATCACAATATGGCCACTTTTCAGATATTCTTTGGCTTTACGGACAATCATCGGTTCAGCCACATCAATCATCTGGATAGCCGACATGACCGTGACTTTCATTCCTCTCGATTCCAAAGCATCCTGAACCGCCAGGGCATTGATGACCGTTGCCAGCATGCCCATATAATCGGCTTTAACCCGATCCATCCCGCGTTCGCTGGCCGCCAGCCCACGAAATATATTGCCTCCGCCAATCACAATACCCAGTTCAATTCCCAATTCTTTGGCGGATTGAATTTCCGTACAAACATCATCGAGAATATCTGGATTGATGCCAAAACCTTTATCTCCGGCAAGTGCCTCCCCTGAAAACTTCAGTAGAACACGCTGGTATTTCGCTTTTGACATTATTTTTTATCTGGCTTTGAACAGTATTTAAATGTTTTCGCCTAACTGAAAACGAACAAAACGTGAGATATTAATATTCTCACCGATTCGGGCAATCGTTTCAGTTAAATAATCCTTGATTGTTTTCTGAGGATCTTTTACAAAGGCCTGTTCCAACAGGCAGTTTTCCTGGAAAAATTTATCGAGTTTACCATCGACAATGCGTTCCATAATATTCGCTGGTTTATTCTGAGTCCGAGCCTGTTCCATATAGATTTCGCGCTCCTTTGCGATCAGGTTCGTATCAATTTCTTCGCGACGGATAGCAGCGGGATTCGTGGCTGCAATGTGCATTGCGATGTCTTTCACAAACTCCTGAAAACCTTCATTTTTGGCCACGAAATCAGTTTCACAATTGACTTCAACCATAACACCAATTTTATTTCCGGGATGAATGTATGACCAGATGAGACCATCTTTAACATCACGATCGGCCTTTTTTTCAGCTTTGGCTTTACCTTTTTTACGCAGAATGTCAATGGCTTTATCGATGTCACCCTCTGCTTCAACCAGGGCGCCTTTACAATCCATCATACCGATGCCGGTTCTATCTCTGAGTTCTTTTACCTGAGTGGCGGTAATTTCCATTCTTTAAATTCCTTTCGAAATTATTTAGCCCGTTCCTGTTTGTCTTCTACTGCCGATGTAGGAACATCCACCAACCGTGAACCTTTAGCTTCCAGTATGGCATTAGCCAATTCAGAAATAATCAGTTGAATTGCCTGGATTGAATCATCATTTGCCGGAATTGGAAAATCAACCTCGGTCGGATCAGCGTTTGTGTCCAAAACAGCTATAACCGGAATATCCAGACGTTTGGCTTCTTTGACAGCAATATCATCATGCAAAATATCCACAACCACCAGCACATCGGGGATTCTCTTCATATCTTTAATACCGCGATGCAGATCGGCTAATTTTACACGTTCTCGTTCGAGCGAGAGTTTCTCTTTCTTGGTTAGGTTTTCACCATAACCCGACGATTTTTCTTTTTCGAGTTTCAAAAGATGACGAATACTCTTTTTAATCGTTGAGAAATTGGTGAGTGTTCCACCCAGCCAGCGCTCCACCACATAATACATACCGGCCCTATCTGCCTCTTTCTGGATAATGTCTTTGGCCTGTTTTTTTGTACCGACAAACAGCACATCACCACCCTTGCGAACCGTTTCGCGAATAAAACGGGATGCTTCATCAAGACACTCAACCGTTTTTTTCAGATCAATTATATGAATGCCATTTTTAGACATAAAAATGTAGCCCTTCATTTTGGGATTCCATTTTCGGGTTAAATGTCCAAAATGCGCGCCTGATTTCCAGAGTTGTTCAAATGTTACATTACTCATAAAATCTATCTTTCTTCTATTAACGTTTGGAGAACTGGTATGCCCTACGTGCGCCTGCCAGACCGTATTTTTTCCGTTCGACAACCCGGGCGTCTCTGGTCAGAAAACCCGCAGGTTTTAATTTGCCTCTTAATTCCGGGTCAAATTTTTCCAAAGCCCGCGCCAGCGCCAGTCTGATGGCTCCGGCCTGCCCGGCCAATCCACCACCATTAACATTGATACGGATATCAAACTGCCCCATAACATCGCACAATTCAAGCGGTTGTTTGATAATCTGTTTTAGATTTTCACGACCAAAATAGTCGTCAAGAGCACGCTTATTAACGATTATGGTGCCTTTACCAGCAGCCATTCTCAAACGCGCAACAGCACGTTTCCGACGACCGAGAGCAATATATTCTATTTTCGGCATATTTTGACTATCCTTCTAATTCAAGTTTTTCGGGTTGTTGAGCCAGATGCGGATGCTCGGGACCGGCATAAACTTTCAATTTATGGAATAATTTCCGGCCAAGCGTGTTGCGAGGTAACATCCCTTTAACAGCCCGGCTGATAATTTCCTCGGGGTGTTTGTCCATTGCCTCTTTATAACTTTCAAATCGTCCGCCGCCAATATAGCCGGAGTGCGTGAAATAATTTTTCGTCTCGGCTTTGCGACCAGAGATTCGGACCTTGTCGGCATTAACGACGACAATAAAATCACCGGTGTCCATGTGAGGAGAATAATAGGGTTTATTTTTTCCCCTTAAAATTGATGCTACCTGACTGGCCAAACGACCCAGGACCATGCCTTCAGCATCAACAACGTACCATTTCTGGTTAATTTCATCAAGTTTCGGATAATATGTCTTATACATTCCTTCTCTCATACCTACAATTAAAACAGCACGCAAACTTACTATTGAGGAATTTTATTTACAAGTTATTTTTAGAACACATAAATGATGAATCTATATATAATTTGTAAAGAAATTTTTCAATTCTTAAAAAATGAATTATATTTGTTGAATGAATAGAATTGAAGATATATCAATTAATTCACCATTTAGATATGCAGGGGGAAAATTCTACGCAAGAACACTAATCCTCGAACATATACCTAGGCATATACATTATGTTGAACCTTTTTGTGGAGGAGCTTCAATATTTTTTGCAAAATCAAAGGTGAAAAATAATTGGTTGAACGATATTGATATAGATTTAATTAATTGTCTCAAAGTTATTAGAGATAATCCAAATGATTTAATCGAATTGTTAAAAAATGAAAAAGCTAAAAAAGAAAGACATAACTATTATAAAAACATTTATAAACCTCAAGGTGACTTAGAACGTGCATTAAGGTGGTTTTATTTAAATAGAACTTCATATTCCGGAATTATGAACATGAAGAATTGCTACTGGGGATATGGTGAAAAATTTAGTATGAGACCTGAAAACTGGGGTAGGAATATAATGCGTACATCAATGAAGTTAAAAGATGTCAAATTAACATCATTTGATTTTGTAGATATAATAAATGAAGTTGAAGATGATACATTCTTATTTATTGATCCACCATATTATAATGCGGATCAAGATAAATTCTACACCCATTCATTTAGTAAAATTGACCATGATAGATTAGATAAGGTATTATTTAAAAATAAATTAAGGGTAAAATTCCTTTTAACTTATGATAATAGTGACAAAATAAAAGAAATGTACAATTGGGCAACAGCTATTTACACAAAAGAATGGAATTATGCCATTAATCGTACAGACGATCAAAAGAATAAAACTAATAAAAAAGGAAAACGGTACAAAGGAAAGGAAATATTTATAGTAAACTATAACTCTCTAGTCCAAAGTGAGCTATTTCCCTAATTGAATAAAGATAATGGTTCTTTAACTATAGTTTTTTTATCAACAAAATCTATTTCATTTTTTATAAATTTCTCGAAATGTAATTCAATTTCATCAATACCAATCCATTTATTTTTAACTGTAAAGTCTCTGTTAAAAATGATATTAGGATAGTTAGGAATAAATCCACAATGTTTATTATTACACATTCTCCTTGAACAAACAACACTATTATTCCCGGGTATTAAATCGGTTGATCGAGAAAAATATAAATGATCAAAAACACACTTTTTTAAATCCTCATTACCCTGTTTAAATAATTTTAATAGAAACTTTTTTTCTTCCTCAGTAGGATTCCAAATAGGAATTTTAGTTTTTGGATCAGTTCTATAAAAAGCATTACCTAACGAAGTTGCAACAAAATCAAAAGAATCTTCTCTGTATGAATCAGCATGAATTGATAAGCTTCTCTTAGATACACCATAAATTGGGGCCATTTTTTTTACCATCTCAGATCCAAGAGTTCTACTTCTCATACATTTAACAGATATCCTATGAGTTCCGTCATCAAGTTCTCTATAATTATTACTTGTACCACCACCAGTAAGTTTACACTCAATAGAAATTTCTCTGTTTGTTTTTATATCAATAACTTTAACATCAACATCGTGAGAATTTATTTGTGCATTCAAAATTGGTTTATCAACTCTCCATCTAGAATTATCCAATTTTGATGTCAATTTTTCATAAACAAAAAACTCGAAACCAATCCCTCTAATCATTGGGATTACTTTAGGATCAGTAATAATTTCAGGTAAAGATTTAATTGGGATATTATACTCAGAACAGATACTCAATATTTTTTTTACGTACTCATCAGACATAAATATCTCAAAATAAATTTTTGACTTCCATCTCAAGCGCATTCGCTAATTTGATCATCATTAGCAATGTTGGATTTTTCTCAGCCCGTTCTAACATACCAATATAAGTACGATGAATATTCGCAATACTAGCAAGCTTTTCTTGTGAATAGCCTTTGGCTCTCCTGTAGTATCGGAGTTTATTGCCAAAATTTAATAGAATTTCTCTATTTTGATTATCTATCATTTGTTTTTATGATATAGAAATGACAACTAAAAGTCTACATACTATAGTCATCAAATATTTTGATAGATTTATTTAAAAGGTGATATAATGACCCTTTGTAAAGACCCCCTTTACCCGACCTGTAAACT
>CAZAKB010000122.1:0-9189 GCA_964485475.1 uncultured bacterium | reverse complement strand
CCCAACGATTCGACGGTGGTGTTTTCATTTTATCAAAACAGTCGTTCAATGTTAATGGATGCCATTGAGGGCTACATCCTCCCCGCACATATTCTTCAAAACATTCCTCCGGAAGATCTGTTTACCGCAGATTTTAATCGTCACCCAATCGGCACCGGCCCTTTTGAATTCGGCAGTTGGGTCGATATGCAAACCCTTACTTTATTAAAAAACAATAACTTTTATGAACCTGGTAAGCCGCATCTTGACCGGATCATTTTCCGGATAATTCCGGATAATTTTAATCTATTAAATCAGTTAAAAGCCGGTGAAATCGACTTGGTCGAGGGAATCTATCCAAAAGATTATCAAACCATTTTACAAAACTGGAACCAGGGTCAGTCCATTATCCGGCCAATCAGTTATCTCGGCAGGCGTTATGACTTTATTGGCTGGAATATGATTGATCCCGAATCATACCGGTTTGCCATCGAGGCCGGAACACCCCCGGATGCGATCAAAGATAACCTGAAACCAAACACATTGTTTGGCCGCCAGGAAATACGTGCTGCCCTGACAATGGCCCTGGACCGGGGTGCGATAATGAACACTGTCAATTTTGGTATGGCCGTTCCTCTAAATGGTCCCGTTCCACCAATCCTTGCGTCATATAATGAGTCGGCAAATGCCTCCTGGGAATACAATCCTCAAAGAGCAAAAGCACTTTTATCAGAACAAGGTTGGATCGACAGTGACGGGGACAATATTCTGGATCGAAACGGAGTTTCCTTTGAATTCGAGTTGTTAACGGAAAGCGGCAATCTCCGCTGGGAACAGGTCGCCACCATTGTTCAGGCCCAGCTGGCGGACATTGGGGTCCGGGCTACACCACGGTTCCTCGAGCCCGCCTTGCTTTATGGAAAACTGTTACCGGCAAAAGATTTCGATGCTGTTGTTATCGGCTGGTCTGTTGGGCTCACACCAGATTTTTCACCACTGTTTCACAGCGCCACCTTTTTTACACCATTCCATTTTACCGGATACTATTCTCCCGAATATGACCGCCTTGATGAGCTTTCAAAAACAACTTTGAGTGATGCCAAGGCCCGGGAATATTATAATGAAATTGCCCGGTTGTTGTCCAATGATCTGCCCTATACCTGGCTGTATTACCGCATGGAATGTTCCGCCGTTCACAGTCGCTTTAAAGACATTATCTACGATAAACGTGGCATCTATATCAATCCGGAAGACTGGTGGATTCCGCAAGGTGAACGGTTGTACATAGACAAAGTGTTCCAAAAATAATATGTTCCATGGCATTGTCAGGCGACTACTCAGTGCAATTCCCACTCTGTTGATCGGGATAACGCTTTGTTTTCTGATTATTCACCTTGCGCCCGGTAATCCCGCAATGCGATTTCTCAATCCCTCCCAGTCCGCAGAAACCCAGGAAATCATTCGCGAACGGTTCAGCCTCAATCAATCCCTAATGGTTCAATATGGTCACTGGCTGGAACGGGTACTATTCCATTTTGATTTTGGCTATTCCTTTTATAATGGAAAATCTTGTGTGGCAGTATTAGCCAGTGCATTGAAACCAACCCTACTACTCTCTTTTTGGGCATTAATTTTTGCCCTTTTTGTCGGCATATCTCTTGGAATTGTTGCGGCCACCAAGGCCGATACACGTTTTGACCGCATCATAAACAGCATAATGATGGTTTTCATTTCCACGCCGGCATTCTGGCTCGGCCTGATGCTCATTGGACTGTTTACAATCCGGTTGGGCTGGCTGCCCGGCTCTCATCTGCACTCATTATATTACGATCAGTTAAACGGTTTCGGGCAAATATTGGACTCTGTCAGACATCTCATTTTACCTGTTTTAACATTGGGACTTCCCCTGGCAGCCACCTTGTTTAAATATATACGAGCCGGGATGGTTGATGCCCTGCAATCCGACTATATATTGGCGGCCAAAGCACGGGGATTCCGTCAATCGACAATATTATGGAAATACTCTTTGAAAAACTCACTCCTCCCTGTTGTCAGTCTTTTGGGAATGATAATTCCGGCATTATTAAGTGGAGCGCTTATCATCGAAGTTGTTTTTGCGCTTCCCGGAGTCGGCAGAGCAATGGTAACGGCGGTGTTTGGCCGGGATTACCCGATCCTGATGGCCGGTGTCAGTCTGGCCTTTTTCATCGTAATTCTTTTTAACATAATTGCGGATATCATCAATATGATTTTAGATCCAAGAATTCAAACCGGATCAGGAGGATTATGAAAATCTTTCCGCAAAAAATCTTAAAAAACCGGTCTTTGTCATCAGGATTCACCACAGTTGCCATTGTTTTTCTGTTTTTATTACTAGGCCCGTTACTTACTCCAAACAATCACACATTCCAGGATTTATCGGCCTCTTTACAGACCCCGTCAGTTTCCCACTGGATGGGCACCGACTATTATGGCCGAGATGTATTTGCCCGGCTGGTTTACGGAGGACGTATAACATGGCTTGTGGCCGTTGTTTCTACATTTTTTGCTGTATGTATCGGAATAATAATCGGCCTGTTCTCGGCATACCGGGGCGGCTGGATCGATTTTGTTGTCATGCGTTTTGTCGATGTCATGCTGGCATTTCCCAAGCTGTTCGTTGTATTATTAATTGTTGGGCTTGGCGCTTCATCAACAAATCTCCTAATCGGGGTACTTGCCCTGTTTTCCTGGATGGAGATTACCCGGATTGTACGGTCAGAAGTAATCTCCCAGAAAAATCGCACCTACATAAAATCCGCCCGAGCACTGGGACTTGGAACACCCCGGATAATTATTAAACATATTCTACCAAATATTCTCAGCCCGGTAATTGTATCGTCCGTATTGTTGATTTCAACTATTATACTGGTGGAGTCCGGTTTGAGTTTTCTGGGACTGGGCATTCAGGCGCCCAATACCAGCTGGGGGTCCATTTTAAACGATGGAAAAATCGATCCGCTGGGCACCTGGTGGCTTTCCGTACCAGCCGGATTATTAATCCTGACAACCGTTACGGGCTTTAACCTGATTGGCGATGGTCTTCAAAAACTGTTTGACCCGAGGAAATCGTTGTAGGTATCCATGAATAGTCCAATACAGAAGCAACCCGTTCTCGAAGTAAAGAATCTTAACGTTGAATATCCAGTTAATTTCCGAAGCGGTTTTCAAAGAGAAACTAAACAAGCCGTTATTGACGTATCTTTTAACATTTTCCCCGGCGAGTGCTTCGCTATTGTCGGTGAATCCGGATGCGGTAAAAGTAGTATTATTGATGCCATTCTAGGATTTGTTCAAACAACAAGCGGAACCATCCTGTTTGAAAAACAGGATCTGATGAAATTGTCCCTGCAACGTTTTCGCAAGTTGCGTCCGAAAATTCAGCCAGTCTTTCAGGATTATAATCAAGCATTGAATCCTCGTCAGCGCATTGGGGACATTTTTAAAGAAACCCTGCCGAGGAATCTCCGGGAATCACAAACAGATCAGTTATTGACTTCGGTCGGCCTGAGCAACGAAATTCTGAATTATTTCCCGCATCAACTAAGCGGCGGACAAAAACAGCGCATTGTCCTGGCACGGGCGCTCAGTGTCAAGCCCTCTCTGCTACTACTGGACGAACCGGTAACGTCCCAGGATCTGTCCGTAGCGGTTCAAATCGTTGAACTACTAATTTCACTTCGGAAAATCATGCCCATGACATTTTTATTGGTTTCTCATAATTTATCAATTGTTCAATTGCTGGCCGATCGTGTGGCCGTTATGAAAAACGGACAGCTTCTTGAACAGCAACCATTGTCCACCTTGCTACAAAACCCTAAACATGACTATACCAAAAACATCATAAGCCAGACAACGCAATTATGATCCTTTTATCTGTTAAAAACCTGTCTGTTCAGATACCGCACCATGATAAAGCAATTCATCTGCTAAAAGACATTTCCTTCACATTAAAACGGGGAGAAACTCTCGCAATCATCGGTGAAAGCGGCTGTGGAAAAAGCACTTTGTGTAAATCCATACTCGGGCTTCTGCCACAATACTTTCAAACAACAGGAAGTCTTACTGTCTATCAAAATGATGTGGATATACAATTACATAACCAGAACGATCCACACTTTAATACTATTCGTGGCTCCAATATCAGCATGGTTTTTCAGGACGCTCCGGGCAGTATCAATCCACTATTTAAATGCGGCCAACAGATAGTTGATGTTTTGAAGGAACATGCTTCCGGCTCACCTATTCAGAATAAACAACGGGCCATCCAGCTAATCGAACAGGTTGGCCTGACCGACACAGAAGATATTTTTAATAAATATCCTCATCAATTATCCGGGGGAATGTCTCAGCGGATTGCTCTGGCGCTGGCACTGGCCGGAAATCCGGATATATTAATTGCCGATGAGCCCACATCCTCGCTTGATGTAACAGCAAAAACACAGTACCTTGATCTGCTCCGGAAATTAAGAGCGAAAAACAATTTGTCCCTGATTTTAATCACCCACAATCTGAACGATGCACTCAGTTTCTCCGATTCAATATTAATTATGTATAATGGCCGTGGCATTGAATACCGCCATACTGCAGACTTACAGCAGGGACCAGCCCATCCATATACAAAGGCCCTGCTGGACATTCAAACTGCCCTGAATCAAGGTCGTCTCCCTCAGTCAATTCCCGGTGAGACACCATCCATTACAAAATCAATTCCCGGTTGCCCTTTTCACCCCCGATGCCCCAAAACATCCGATATTTGTCGGGCAACTCTTCCACAGCCAACATTTTTTTTGGAAAACCATTTCGTTTGCTGTCATCATCCACTGAAATCAAAATAAATCAATTTTATTGTAGTCCGAATACTAAATATTTGTTAATTTCGCGGCGAATTTGATTGTTTTTTTATCTTTCTTATGGATTAACATTTATGTTAAAAAAACCCATACCTAATAAACTGAATAGCCTATTCAAAACCCTGGCACTCCTCGGTCTTGTCTATATATTTCTATTAAGCATCACGCTGATCGGCTCATCTTTTAAGGCAATGGGGAAAGAGACTGCGCAAGCAATCATGCATCTGGTGTCCAATCCGATCATGGGTTTGGTCGTTGGAATATTTACAACAAGCCTGGTTCAGAGTTCGTCGCTTACCACGTCACTGGTGGTCAGCATGGTTGCCGGGCACGTTCTCACAATTGACCTTGCAATCCCAATTATTATGGGCGCGAATATCGGTACGAGTGTTACCAACCTAATTGTCTCCATCGGTCATATCCACAGGCCAGAAGAGTTCGAGCGGGCACTTGGTGCCAGCATTGTCCATGATTTTTTTAATATTCTATCGGTTGCCGTTATTTTTCCGTTGCAACTGATGTTCAACATCATCGGTATCTCTGCGCGAGCGGCATCAGGACTATTCGTCAATATCGGCGGCCTAGAGTTTGTGAATCCATTGAATACCATTTTAAAACCGGTGGCTAATGCGATTCTGGGACTTTTCCCAAACCATCCATGGATCGGGATAATCATTGCTTTTGTTCTGCTCTTTCTGGCCTTGCGTTATCTTGTGGTGGTTATGAAATCGCTGGTTCTTGAAAAAATCGAAATGTTTTTCGATCAGTATATTTTTAAAACCGCATTCCGGGCATTGATGCTGGGAATGTTCTTCACAGCACTCGTTCAAAGCAGCTCAATCACAACGTCTCTCGTTGTTCCCCTGGCTGCTGCCGGTGTATTAAGCCTGAAAAAAATATTCCCTTATGATTTGGGCGCAAACGTCGGAACGACGATAACGGCTTTCCTGGCTTCGCTGGCGACCAGTAATGCGGATGCGGTTACCATTGCGTTCAGCCATTTCCTTTTTAATATTCTTGGAATCATCATCTGGCTCCCGCTTAAAAACGTGCCAATTACCATGGCAACTGTTTTCGCCCGCTGGTCGGTACGACATCGCTGGATTCCAATCGCATATATATTATTCGTTTTCTTTTTAATCCCATTACTTTTAATTTTACTAATGAGGTAAATGAATGTTTAAGGAATTAATTGGCTTCTGGAAAAAACAGGACGCCACAACCGAAATTATTAATAAATATTTAAAGACTCTCGAGACAGATTTCAAAATGTACAAAGAGGCCGTCCGCTGTCTGCGACATTGCGATTACAGTGAAATGCAGATCGATATTTATAAAACCGACATATTGATCAATAAATCTGAACGTGAAATTCGACGCGACATCCTCACCCATCTGGTCATGTTTGATAAAGCCGAAATACCCGGCGGTCTGACCATCGCCAGTATCGTGATTGACATTGAACGCATTGGCGATTATATGAAAAATATTGCCGATCTGGCCAATCTGCACAAAGAAAAATTAGACGGCGGTATTTATGAGGACGTTCTGGCCAGTATTGAAAAACGCATCGAAGGATTCTTCGAGATCACGCTTCAAGCGTTTCCGGAGTCAAATTTGGATCTGGCCCGCAAAGTCGTCGTGGGCTACCGGGAAGTATCCAAAGACTGTACGATTACAACAAACGCTCTGATTCAGAACAACGGCAATTTCAACGTGTCCGATGCTGTTACCCTGGGTCTTTATTTGCGTTTTTTAAAACGAACCGGCGCTCATTTGTTTAACATCTGCACCAGTATTGTGAATCCATTTCACCGCATTGGTTATTCTGAAAAAAAGAACAAGGAAGAGTAGGGTAATAATTTGTCTATCAGTGTTACAAAACGAAGTGAAGATTACGCCAAGTGGTATACCGATGTTGTCCAAAAAGCCGAGATGGCCGATTACGGTCCGGTCAAAGGTACAATGGTTATTCGCCCCTATGGTTTTGCATTATGGGAAAATATTAAAACAATTGCCGATCGCATGTTCAAGGAAACCGGCCATGTGAACGCCTATTTTCCGATGTTTATCCCTGAAAGCTATATGCATAAAGAAGCTGAACACGTTGAAGGTTTTGCCCCGGAATGCGCCGTAGTTACCCATGGTGGTGGAAAAAAACTCGACGAACCGCTATATATCCGTCCAACCTCTGAAACAATCATCTGGTCCATGTACAAAAAATGGATAAACTCCTATCGGGATCTGCCCCTGTTGATCAATCAATGGGTTAATGTGGTTCGCTGGGAAATGCGGACCCGTCTGTTCATCCGGACCACCGAATTTCTCTGGCAGGAAGGCCACACTGCTCACGCCAGTTTTGAAGAAGCTGAGACCGAAACCAAAAATATTATTGAAATATACCGTATTTTGGCTGAAGACTATATGGCCATGCCGGTCTACGTCGGAAAGAAAACCGATGCGGAGAAATTTGCCGGTGCGGTTCATACCTATTCCATTGAAGCCATGATGGGTGATATGAAAGCCTTGCAATCCGGTACTTCTCACAATTTAGGGCAAAATTTTGCCAAAGCTTTTGACGTCACATTCCTTACCCGTGAAAACAAACAGGAATATGTGTATGCAACCAGCTGGGGCGTCAGCACCCGTCTGGTTGGCGGTGTGATCATGACCCACGGCGACGACAAGGGATTAATCCTGCCGCCCAAAATAGCCCCCTACCAGCTCGTTATTATTCCGATCTGGCGAACTGACGAACAAAAAGCCCTTCTTATGGAAGAGGTTTCTAAAATCAAACTTCAGTTCAACCGGGAAGATATTCGGTTTCTGGTTGATGATAATGACCAAGTTTCAGCCGGCTGGAAATTCAATCAGTGGGAAATGAAAGGTGTGCCGCTGCGATTGGAAATCGGGCCGAAAGATCTTGAAAAAAAACAGGTCGTTCTTGTTCGCAGAGATACGGGCGAAAAGCACTTCGTAGCCGTCGAAAATCTTTTCTCCATGGTTAAGCACCTGCTCGAAGATATCCAGACCAGTATGTTTCAGCGCGCCCTGAAATTCCGAAACGATAACACTCACGAGGTTGATAATTACACTGATTTCAAGCGGATTATCGAGGCCGGCGGATTTGTCAAAGCGTTCTGGGCCGGTGATGGTAAAATGGAGGCAAAAATTCAGGAAGAAACCAAAGCAACCGTGCGTTGTATTCCTTTTGATCAGAAACAAAAAGGCACCTGTTTCTATACAGGCAAAACAGCAGACACTTATGCGATTTTCGGTAAATCCTACTAAGACCAACATTTTTAAAAACATGACATTGCGGAAACTTAACTGCTTTCGCGATGTCTGTGTTTTAGCGGTATCCGTTATATAAATCCCTTGTAACCGTTCGATTATTCTCTTAATCTATGTTTACGTTATGACTTTGATCAAAACAGAGGCGCTTGTTTTACGATCCATTCCGTTTCAGGAAAGCAGCTCGATCGTTCGGATGTTTACCCGCGAACAGGGCAAAATCGCGGTCATTGCCAAAGGAGCGCGCCGTATGAAAAGTGGATTGAGAGGATTTCTTCAGCCTTTAAATTATATCGAAGCAATATATTATTATAAAAGCACCCGTGATATTCAAACCCTTAGTAAAATCGACTTGATTCAATCCTATTTTTCCAATGCTCCCGACATCGAATGCAATATATATGGCATGGCGCTCCTCGAAACAGTGGACAAGGTCGTTCACGATCATCAGCATGATCATATAATATTTGATAGCGCCGTACAACATCTGGGATTTATGGACGATAAGCCGGAGGCCTGCAAAATGGTGTTTGTCCGGTTTTTATTGGCAATAACCGATATCCTGGGATACCGACTCGAAACAGGTAAATGTCCTCGTTGTCAGGCACAATTAACGAGCGCCGTTTATAATCCGGCTACCGCTCAGCTGATTTGCCTGGAATGTGGACATCAATTCTCGTCCGGGCATCGTCTGTCCATGGCCGATATCACTTTTTTAAAGGACAGCGGGGCCGATCCACAGCTCCCTGTAAACCACGAGAAATTGCTTCGGATGCTTATCCACTATCTTTCGTATCATCTGGATGTATCATTAAATCTAAAAAGCCTTCAATTGTTGTCTGATTTAAAAATTTAGGATCAATATGTATAACAATTACAATCAAAATTACACCGGATATAATCAGCAGTACATTCGTCCCCGGATATTCACCGGGGCCGTCAAAAACATTATCATTGCCAATCTGGTAGTTTTTCTTTTCATGACGTTGTTTCAGACCGAACGATTTTTTCTCTATTATTTCGG
>CAZAKB010000121.1:0-9206 GCA_964485475.1 uncultured bacterium | reverse complement strand
CAAGGATAACCATCATTATGAATACCGTCAATATTCCAATAATCATCATTTCCAATATCATTATAGGGATTTCCGGTAAAATCCCATGCCACATCTAATCCTTCACTTGTGACCGTATTGGTATATGTGGATAACATTTTCATTTCGGTTGTGGTTTTTCCTATACCATCTTCGCTTGATAGCTGACCAGAAGTTTCTATATTCCAGAAAGAATTTTTGATATATTGTCCCCATGAATTATCACCGACCAAGCCGCCATATTGATCATTCCCTGTTACTGAACCAACAGAATAACAATTTTCACCCCCACTTGAACAATATCCAATAAGGCCTCCCACACACTGATTGCCATATACCGGACTAAAAGAATAACAATTTTTTATTTTATAATCATTTCTACCAACTAAACCCCCAACATTATTTACTCCATTAACCGCCCCATTTGAATAGCTATTCTGGATAATATCAGGATTTCTACCGACAAGCCCTCCGGCGTAATTTACAGTTCCCTTAACACTGCAACTAGAGTAACATTTATCTATAATATTGAAGCTAAGACAATTCGACACTCCCATCAAGCCACCTACCCCAATTGTCCCGGTAACTGAACCCACTGAATGGCAATATGTTAATTTTGAAGAACCACCTCCCAATAAGCCACCAGTATGCCCAGAAATAATTGATCCACCTCCTGTTACTGTAATATCAGTATAACTATTGTTAACTGAACTAAAATAGCTGTATCCGATCAGTCCACCAACATAATCATCCGGGCTTGAAACAGTACCAACAAAATGGCAGTTGCTTACCACAGAACCACCAGCACTCCCAATTAAGCCACCGATTTTACCTTCGGTTCCAGTTACTGATCCAGTAGCATAACAGTTGCTAATATCAGAACTGACACTATATCCCGTCAACCCGCCAAGACTTCCATCTCCAGAAATATTAACATTTGTAACTCCTAAATCAGAGATCCGGGCATCTTTTACCCGACTAAACAGTCCTATTGTACTAATTGTTTGAACGATAGTGAGGCCATTAATATTATGATCTTGTCCATTAAAAGATCCAGTGAAATAAGTATTAATGTTTCCTATTTGTGGCCAGCCAGCGCCTCCATTCCAGGTTGAAGTCACGGAGGCGTCTATATCAACGATCAGAATATAGTGGTATTTCCAGCGCGTCGAACTTTCTGAAATCCAATATAAATTCTCGAGCGATGCAATTTGATATGGATTATTCTCTGTACCATCACCCATAGATGGTGCAATCGCCGTTTGAGCTAAAATGTTTAAACTGATTGCAATTATAATAAATACAATTTTCAAAGACTTCTGCATAATTTCTCCTTTGCAAAAATACTGATTTCTAAAACATATTACGTCCTTTATTAATATTCAAATTAAGGATTTATGGTCTAGAATTCATAAGATAAACCAACATTAATGAATATTGGCATAGATATTTTGGGATATGGGACCAATTCATTATCGATTGTACATGATTCAGTTTCATCATTTCCGTTATCATCCTTTTTCCCAGTTTTCACTGAATAGTCCCATTCGGAAAAGGTTAAAGTTTTATATGACATTCCACCCCATAGAACAAAATTATTTACAGTTAATCTTGCATTGATATTACCAGATAAATATAATGACAAATCTGAAAGCGAATTATCATAACCGTCACTTAGCTCATTTACAGTATTACCCGGCAAATCTTGATTTGCAAATCCAAGACCTATACCAATTCCTGGAGATATGTATAAGTACTCAGGCAATATGCCAAAGTTATAGGCAACAAGCCCATCAATTGACCATGCACTTAGATTATCATTTAGTCCATAGAAGTCAATATCAAAAAAGGCAGAGTAGTTATATGCTAAATCCCTCATATATAATGATGCTTCAAAATAAGTACCATTAGTAAATTCTTCAAATTCACTATAATCTACTGAAATATTATGAGAACCCGTATATTCATCAGACACCGTATAATCGCCGATTGTATTATTGATATCTGTTGTGACGCTAAATACTCCATAGGACAGAGACAGACCAACATTGGCGATTAATCCCGTTGTTTCTTTAATGCTCATACCTTCATCTATGGAATACCTTCCCTTAATTATTTTACCTCTCGCAAAACTAGGCCCAACTTCATATAGATGTATTATCCCAATCTTCTTTGTTTTTATGCCATATACTTCGCCTGTGGTGGGATCTATCAATTCCTTTTCTTTTTTAATTACATTAAAAGTTGATCCTTCATGAAGTCCCAAGTCGGTCCCAGCATTAATAATGACTTTTCCAAAAGATTTTTCTAATATTGTTGCTTCAACTTTAATTTCTTCTTTTGTTTCTCTAATCAAATTACCAGCACGAACTCTGCTGAAATCACCAAACAACCTGCCTTTTGAAGACTGTGCTTCGGCTGATACTATTTTTAGTTTACCAACACATGCGATATCCGCACCAAGATTTCCGCTCATACTTTTAACATCGTTCTTATTAATATTATAAACTTCAAAACTCATTCCGGCATTTATTCCATGTGCTGTTCCTCTATTAAGAAATACAATTGATTTATCGATTTTTGTTATAAATGCCTGGATCTTAAAATATTCTTCAAATCCACTAATTACATTGTTCGCTACCATATCTAATGCATCCAGAAGTGCATTTCTACTATCATTCCCTTTGCCGGTACCAATTGCTTCAGTAGCCTCGATATACATTCCAGTTTCAACATCAAGCATTTTTATTGATGCATTAATTTCAGCAGTATAATAAGCATCCTTTGTTTTTTTACCCTCATAATATTCTGCCTTGTGGTATTCAGTTGAGTTTCTAGTAAAACTGCCGGTTATAAATTTTTCAATACCAATTATTCTGCCCATCTGAACCATAGTAGCTTCATCAATCGCCCCGGATAGTTGAAGTTTTTGTTCTTTCATTATTTGATTAAGGTGTGACCTATCAATCACATTAAATCTATGGCTTTTTATTATACATGTTACTATTTTATCCGTCAATATATTCTGGTATTCTTTAATCTCCCTGGTATTGCTACTTTGCCAACCACTGAATGGAAGCACTGTAATATTTTCCAGCTCCATACTTTGGGCAAAAAGTGTCCCTCCCAAAAAAACAGTTAGTAACATCAACACAACAGTTTTCATCGTTTTCATTTCTTGTTTCTCCTTAAATCTTTGATTGTTTAAAATTCAATAAAGCGATTCTCAAATCTTTTTATGGTGAATGCATGTTAGTTCTCCGTTATAATTTTCGACTATTTAATTACAATTACCTGTTTCTACCAAAAACACTAAGCGCGGAAAAAGTAAATATTTCATGTTTTTCATAGGCTAATGTAAAGGAGAGATTATTTGTTGCTTTAAACCGCACACCCGCCTGGAACAACACCGGATCATTAAACCGGTTCCTAAAATCTTTATCATAGATAAAGTCACATTGAATTAAAAATCCAATATTGTTTTGGAAATGGCGATAAAGCGCAAAGTTGTTAATGCCTACTGACGTTTTCCTGAAATCACCGTACAGGGATAAATATGAATGGTAAGCCGGCGCCATGGTTATATTCATCGCGATGAAGGGAGAATGTTCAGGCCTCATTCGATTAAACTGTATCTTGTCCATCGAGTTCAGGTACTCAACATATCCAAATGCCAGGCTTGTTTTCCAAAACTTGCCTTTGTTTGGCAATAATTGCAGTTTGATATAAAAATCCTGATCATCAAATCTGTTCTGATCTAAGGTTACATTAAGTCCAAATTCTAACAACCTGATATGATATGCATAAAATAAACGCTCAAATGAAAATGGGTAAACACCAATTTCGGCCTGAAATCCATGTTTCCCATCTAACAACTCACCATTACACATACTCAAAACTTGAAATGGTGGTTTTTGGTCTAAAAAATCACGGTACATTGACTCCTGTTCATATATTCTCTGCATTCGATTACGAACATTTTCAATACTACGGGACAGTTTGCTGCGCTTTTTATCTAATGTAATATCATGCTCTTGTTCTTTGATTGATTCCTTAATCCGTTCTTGATTTACCCGCTCTTTTTTCTGGATAAGCGCTTCTTCCTGTCTGCGGGTATTCAGTCGCTGTTCTGCAATTTCTTCTTCCAGAGCATGTTCACGTAGATTGATGCTCCGTTTAATTTCCTCAACGACAATCCGACCATATTCCTCTTTGCGAATTTGGATTAGGCTGTAATATTGTGTCTTAATCATCGGAAGTTTACCTAGTATCTTTTTCTCGATATCTTCATGATAGCGCTCAGAGATTCCAATTCCTCTAAGACAAATTTCACTGACCTGTGAGTTTGACCAGCGTGAGTACTCACTTGCTTTCCGATTCCTTTCTTTTATCTCGTCCACAAATACTGATTTTACTTTAACTTCAACATTCAATACAAATTCCCTACGGGCTTTAGCATCCGCATCTTCCTGTGATTTATTTGAATTGCCGATTCCATAATAATATCTATCCGCATTTTTAATCTCTTGACCTTCTTGATGTCTTTTAATCCACTCTGGTTTTTCTGATGGTTCCAGACCAAAAATGTTACCAACTAGAAAAAACACAATGAAGAATTGAAATAAATACTGGTTTTTCATGCCCATATACCCTTGTTTTTTATATTGTCGCTAATAGAATTTTACATCCACCCATCATACATTGCACGCCGTCCACTGACCCGGTTCAAATAATTCTTGGTTTCCTTGTAAGGTAAATCTTTTAACAATTTCCGCCGGACCCAGTCGGTGTCGTGCTGATTGACTACCTGCACCGTGGCTTTCAGACTGGTGGTTCCGGTCAATGCTTTCGCTACATTTCCAGGCCCTGTATTATAGGCGCATATTGTACATAAATAGGCCTTTTCATCGTCATTTATACCTCCAAAATAGTGATAACGGTTTTTACTGAGATATGCACACCCCAATTCAATATTATTCGGTGGAATAAAAAGGTAATTTGACCGTAATAGCCGATCCTTTTTATATATAAAAATATATGCATCGCGAGCGCCGGATTTGGGAACCAGCTGCATCAGACCATAGGCAGGGATATGAGACTTCGCTTTTGGATTGAAATAGGATTCCGTATGCATTACCGCCATGGCAATAGCAGGATCAATATTGAACCGCTTTGCCTGTTTACTTACTTCATCTTTAAACTCCTTTGCACGTATTTCCACATGATTGGGCACCATTGACACCTTCACCGAATATTTCACCCGCTCTTTGCCATCCCGGGCTTTATACGTTGTCGCTTTAATTTCTTGTTTCCTTACTGTCTCTTTGGCAAAGGATTCCGCATTGGCGGCGGATACTTTCGTCCCGGCACTAGTTTTCAGTTGACTTTCCGTATCTTTCCGCTTCGCTAGATCATTCAGTTTTTTCTGAATTTCCGCTTTTGCTTTTCATCCGCCTGCGGGTCTTTGGCGTTAGTGACTACCTCGACTTCAACCGTCCCATCTTTGTAATTTATACTGCTGCGCGAATTACGATCTGCGGAGTATTCCACATTTTCCTCATGGGTATCGGTTCGGAAATCCTCCCATTTTCTAAGAATTTCCCGTTCCATTTCTTCCAATTGTCTACGCTGTTCTGTTTCATAGACCTCATATTCTCGGCTGATTTGTTTCTGGTATAACCGCATGTCTTCGGCTACCTGATCTTGATAATCCAAAGTTTCCTGTTGAATTTGTTTTAACGCTTCCTGTTCCTCGCGCATGATTTGTTCAATGGATTTTTGCTGGGCAAAGAGAAACATATAGCAGAAAGCAATTAAAATAACAATTATAAAAACATTTATCAGTTTCATGTTTACCCTTTAGAAAATATTATATTCCTCAGCAACTGTGATTATTTTATCTTTTTTATTTAACACTATTTGTTCGTCTTTGAAGTGTTCAAAATAATCCCATTTCCACAAGCATGACCATGCCAATTATTTTCCCAGTTTTTCTATTTCTTTTTCCAAATCATCAAAAGACAAGTTAGTGGAATCATTAGGTAGTTCTCTAATTTGTTTTTCAAATTCTTTAAATAATTTGTCGGATTTTTCATGTTCGTGTAAATTCAAAGTAGTATCTTCAGGAAGAGATTCTATTTCTACTTCTTTAAATATTTTCTCTTTGCTACAACTCGCAAGTAAAAAATAATTTTCACAATCAGCATAGGAACGAAATGTAAATCCATAGGATTCCAGCTCTTGTATTATATCAGACAGCACACAATTATTACTAAAGATTTCCAAGTAATAATTTATTGGATCCTCAGATCTGAATAGTTTTACTGTCATCTGTTTATCACCATTGAAATAAGTCAGTAATCCAACCGATTCAAAATATCCGGTTCCATCACTACTGTCTGCATGAAGAGTCATGCTTGAGTGGAAAATTATCACCTTACCAAAAGATCGAGATGTTTTAATTATATTTACCGGCGATATAAACTCTAATGGTTCATTTATACTGTCTGCGATGGAGTCAATTTTTGATGTTACAGTAGTAAAAATGTTTCCGGACATCTCTGTAAGAGCGCTAATTAATGCTTCAGTTTTTCCATCACCAATACCAACCGAATAAAGCGTATCTTCCGATTGAGGTGGTGTATATACCCACTCCGGGATTTTGGTTTCTTTGTTTTTAACACAAGAAAAAAACACAATAATAACTGAGAAAATTAAGAATATTCTAAATTGGTTCATTTTTTTCTCCTACATTCACGTTCCCATATCCAATTTGGGAATGAGAAAAGCATTCAAAACAAAAATAATAACCTTAGATTTGATTATGAATCCTTTGATCAAATAGCATCAATTTCCAGTTCAGCGAAGAATAAAGAGGATCCACCTGATAAAACGAGCAGACCCTCTTTAATAATCCATTATTCCGAACCAGCACCCATCTTTTCGATTTCTTTATCGAGATCATCAAAACTCATGTTTGCTTTAGCTTCATTGTATAGTGATTTTTTTGTCTTTGCAGCAGTTTTCGTTTCCTGGATTAAACTGTTGAGATTATACTCTACCAACGAATAAGCATGGAAACTACTGCCCTCTGTTTTCATTTCTCGTTTTACAACACGAGATCCCTGCAGGACAGAATTAGCAACTTGTTTACTTACTGAAGAGGTAAACTCTTGCGCCTGCGCATCTGCACCAATTCCACTTTCCTGCATAAAGTTTTTCAACATGTTCGAAACTTTCACCTCTAATGTACGTGCAATTGCATCCCGGGCGCGGGCATCGGCTGCTTCCTTCGCAAGCGCCATGCTCTGTTTGGCGGCATCGCCAGCCTCATAAATAGCATCCTCTGCCATTGGCGGGTTGAGATACCATTCCGGAATATCATTCATTTTGGCCGGAGGTTTCCCTCCTCCACAATTCACCATCATCAATGCTACACCCAACAGCGCAAACAAAACTACTAACTTCTTCATCACATTCTCCTATTATTTAAGTGATTAATTTCACTCATGTTATCTTGATCCTCACTCATAAAACGTATATCATTACCATCACTATTCGCGTGATTATAATCGAAAATATCTAAATCTAACTTCAATAAAACAACCTGATCTTCCATGGTTGTCACTGGAGATATTGACACTGATTTAACATATTTCCAATCATTAATATCAGCGATCAGAAAATGTGAAACTGAAAAAATGAGAAGTAGAACTGCTAATCGTTTCATTTTATCCTCCAAAATTATTTCATCAACACACATTTCTTCACAGATGAAAAATCATCCGCTTGGATCTTGTATAGAGAATATTATAACCCTGTTCTTCCATTAACTGATTTGCACGGAAGTGAATTCTTTTAAGATTTCTATGTAAATGTTCATCGGTCAGATTAGTTTGAAGGTTCAAATCGGTATGTTTATTTTCTAGTTTCTCAGAGTCATACTCAAAAAATTCAATATCTGATTTCTCATTTAATTCAATTTGATTTTGGTCTAAATCGTCTGGTTCTACATGTAAAAAGTGAAAAGCATTGTTTTTAACAACCATTGATTTGAAAACTTCTGAGGGTATTTCATCAATTATCGTAATAGTATACTATGGTTATACGTTAATTTTAGAAACATTAAAAAGACATCTAAACTGCTATTAATCGCTATTATTATATTTATTATATGCACAAAATGTGTTATCGGGGTTGAGTTTAAAACAAATCCATGTATGATGCCTTTCATTGAAAACGTCAGTATATCCGACAACTCCAAGGAAAACGAGATTTATTTGATGATTAATAATTTCTCTATGTTTTTTGGGAGAAATAATACTATCACTTTTAAAAGTTTTTTGATAGGTGACATTACTACCAATTACTTGTCCCATTTTATTTCGCCTCTTTATTATGTCACTAAGAACAACTGTCATGCTATCAACAATATCCTCTTGTACTACACAAGCACTTTCAAATACATTGTTTGCAGGAGTTTTACCAAAATTGATAAAATTATAATGGATTGTAATAAAATCATTTTCTGTAATAGAAAAATTGAACTCACCAATATTGATATAAGCCCTAAGATCAATTTTTGTAGTATCCCTAAATATGGAAATTTGTTTAGAGGTAAAAACAATGCTTATACCAGCAAATATGATAATAACTATGGTCAAAAAAACCATTGTCCACTGGGGGGCATTTTCAGATTTAATGAAAGTTGTAAACCGTCCCAGAAACCAAGTTGCGAATGGTACATTGTCAGGATTATTTGCGTTGTTTGTTTCGTTTTGTTTAGTATTATTGGAGCCATGTTTGTGTTTATTTCTATTACTTTTTACAAGATTAGTCATTTTTGTTTATCCTTTTTCGGAGGATTTGTTATTATTGCGACTGGTTATTATTTATTTGATATTGGTGCACAAATGTTTTTTATATAGGGCACAACTTATAAGAGAATACGTATAACGATGTCTATGTTACGCCATAGATATTTTTCTTTTCATTAATTTCAGCAAATCCTTTCATTACAATAAAACGAAAGGAGCATTCCATGAACCAACACCAACTTGACCAAAAACGCAGCTGGATCACAGGCAAGTTCATTGTCGGCATCGATCCTGCCAAAGACAAACACCAGGCCACAATTATTGATAGCAATGGTAATGCTGTTGGCAAATCTTTCTCTTTCAATCATAACG
>CAZAKB010000120.1:0-9407 GCA_964485475.1 uncultured bacterium | reverse complement strand
CACATAACAATTATTCAGGAAAAATAGCAATTGAGTTACGGGGAAGCAGCTCAATGAGTTATCCCAAAAAACAGTATCGTCTTGAAACTCAGGATTTGCAGGGAGAAAACCTGAATGTTGCCCTTATGGGAATGACCGAGGAAAATGACTGGATTCTAAACGGGCCATATCACGATATAACCATGATGCGAAATGTACTGGTTTACAATATTTCAAATGATTTGGGTCATTATGCCAGCCGTACACAATATTGTGAACTCGTTCTAAATAATGAATATCAGGGTTTATACATCCTCCTCGAAAAAGTCAAGAGAGATGGTGACCGGGTAGACATTTCAAAACTTGAACCTGATGAAACCGAAGGTGATGATCTGACCGGCGGGTATATCATTAAACTTGATAAACTTGATGGTGAGAATGTCGATGGCTGGACATCAACCAACGGGATCTATTATCAATATCACTACCCAAAACCAGACGAAATAGTCGGTGAGCAAAAACAGTATATTCAGGCATATATTGCGAACTTTGAATCAATCATGCTGAGCAATAATTGGAATGATGAAGAACTGGGGTATCCCTCTCTTATAGATATTAATTCCTTCGTTGATTACGTCTTAATTAATGAATTTAGTAAAAATATCGACGCATATCGTTTAAGCACTTATCTTTATAAAGACAAAGATAGTGACAATCCAAAACTCTTTGCCGGGCCTGTCTGGGATTACAATCTCAGTTTTGGAGATGCCTGGTATGGATCTGATGTCAACGTTTTTCAAGGCTGGGAAATTGATCACAATATACGGCTGCCTTACGATTCACCCAAAATTCCTTTCTGGTGGATTAAAATTGCCAAAGATAAACAATTTACAGAATCGACTGCTGAAAGATGGTTTGCCCTTCGAAGCGGAGTGTTTGACAAAGACAGTTTGAGCCGGCGTATTGATTCGCTCCATTCTTATATCATGGAAGCTCAAAATAGAAATTCCGAACGGTGGCCAGATATGGGAAATTATAATAATTTTATTGTTGAAATCGGGCGTTTAAAGTCCTGGATAAATAACCGAATAGATTGGATTGATGCAAATATCAATTCACTTTATCCTAGTGTTATTGCAATTGACCATATTTTTCCTCAGAATTATACATTGAATCAGAATTATCCGAATCCTTTCAATCATACGACAACAATTACATTTTCATTGCCAAGTAAAGCATTGGTCACACTTAAGATATTTGATTTAGTTGGAAACAAGGTTGAAGATGTCGTCCAATCTGAATTTCAACAAGGAGCGCATTCTATTAATATCTCAATGTCTCGACATTCTGCTGGAATATATTTATATCGATTATCGGCAGGTAATTTCTCCTCAGTCCGAAAAATGATTTATCTTAAATAGTATTCAGAAATCCAGTGTCAATTGTTGGAATTGTGGTTCCTTTTCATCAATATCCAGATTTGATAATGATAATCCTAAAAGACGAATTGGCTTTCTTGGCAGATCTGCGCTATGCAGCAATTCATTTCCGATTTTCAACATTTGATCAGCCGTTTTAATATAACAATTTTCACTTCTGGATCGGGTTCTTAAATCAAAATCATGGTATTTGATTTTCAAGGTCACTGTTTTTCCACCTATACCATATTTTCCCAATCGGCGACCCAACTCTTCTACAATGGATTTCAGATTATCGTGCAGCAGTTTGTACTGAATAATATCCTCGTCAAATGTTCGCTCAGCGCCGAAGGATTTTCGAATTCGTTCCGATTTGACTTCACGGTCATCAACACCTCTAGAGACATTGTAGAAATAGGTGCCGGCTTTTCCGAAATTCCGGATAAGTTCTATTTGATCATATCGTTGTAAATCAGCGCCGGTTTTGATACCTAGGGCTTTCATCTTTGCCGAGGTTACTTTCCCGACTCCAAAGAATTTATCAATTGGTAGTTTCCTGATAAAGTCTTCTACTTCATTCGGCAGTATAACGGCCAATCCGTCAGGTTTATTCATTCCGGATACCACTTTTGCCAGAAATTTATTAATTGAAATTCCAGCCGACGCGGTTAAATGTGTCTCTGTTTTAATTCGCGATTTTATCTCTTTGGCAATCAAAGTTGCAGAATGCATTCCCAATTTATTTATCGTAACATCAAGATAGGCCTCATCCAGTGACAACGGTTCGACTAAATTCGTATAGTCCTTGAAAATCTGCATAATTTCCGAGGACACTGATTTGTAAACATCAAACCGGGGTGCAATAAAAATTATATCCGGGCATTTCTGTCTTGCTGTACGGGAAGGCATCGCAGAAAAGACCCCGAATTTCCGGGCTTCGTAACTGGCCGCTGCAACGACGCCTCTAGGTCCTTTACCCCCGACAGCGATTGGTCTGTGTCGATATTGCGAATAATCACGCTGTTCAATAGATGCAAAAAATGCATCCATGTCAATATGAATGATTTTCCTGATTGCTGTTTTCGTGGGAATTGTCACTATTGTTTATTTGAAAGAATAGAATCCACAACTTGCTTTACCCGTGACGCTGATTTTCCGTCCGTGTAGGAAAACAGATAAGCCTTATCCCTTATCAACGACTCTTTTCGTGCTGACGACGGTATTAAGGCCATTTCTACGGCTTTTAAAATATCTTCACCGGATGATAAGTGGACGAAGGATTCCTTCAACCATTCGGAACTCTTATTTTCCAGTAATGGTGTCCCATCATGATGCGTTTGTTCTTCATCAGGAAGATCAATAATGATTCCACATCGTTCCAGCGCCAGGAACTCATTGATAACACTGGAACCGTCGCTAATCATTGTATCGGCGATATACATATATGGCATGATATCGGTTCTGTCAGGGTTTACAAGGTGAATTCCCGGATATTGCCTGACCATTTTTTCAAAAAAGCGATGATGAGAATGGGACACGTATTTTCCCTGCCAACTGTATGGGTGCAGTTTCACGATTACATTATAGTCATCAAGCAACGTTGGAATCTGATCGCCAATCAGAAATATTGACGTCGGTTTATAGGATGGCGCGTAAAGAACTGTTTTTTTGCCGGGATCTAATTTGAATTCATCTATCAGTTTGGCTTTATTATATGTTTCGTTAAAAAATCTATCGAGTTTTGGCAATCCCGTATCATAAACCTTATGAATAGTATCAAGTCCATATTTTTTGAATTTATCGATTCTATACTGGCCTTCGACAAAACAATGGTATTGAACATTTTTCTGCTTCAATAAATGCCGGTAGCGCAACGTTTTAATACCCGGACCATGGTCGACATTGCATAATAGTGATGAACCAAATTGCTCAGGATCTTTTGCCTGAGCACCCAGAAATACCACGTCAAAGCCTTTTGTTAAATTGGTGATGGTATAACCACATTTTTTATATTTTTGTTCAAGTTTATACTTATCCGAAACTAAAAACAGTTTAAATATCCGTCGCTGATTTTTGCCAATCTTAATAAAAAGTTCGTGTTTCCCTTCTGTTTTATATTCGTCGTATATGGGTTTCAAACTTTCCCAATAATAATCCTGGGCAATATAAAACATTATCTTAGCCATTAGATTGTCGTAGTAATTTTATAGTTCATAGCCTAGTGTTTTCATCAATACAACAGCCTCGGAATTTTCCATGAATTCATCATAGCGTTTCTGATGCTCGGGTTTCAGCCATTTGCCAATAGCCTTGGAGTGCAGCTTCTGGACGGGATTCGCCCAATGAATACTCTTTTTGACGGTTGTATGATTAAACCAATCCCTGACTTCAGGAACCATTTCTTCGCCCAGAAAGCTCATGAGCTTTTGGATTTCAGCGTCATAGGTATTAATAATGTCTTCATATTTAATCGTGAACACATTTTGTTTGTCGGCAAGAGATAACCCGAAATTCACATCGTTGATCCATCGTTTTACTGATACCCAATATTGATCGGGAGAGTGTTTCGGATGTTTTGATGTCACCACATCCCTTCCGTCGCGCACGACATGAATTAATTTTACATTTTCACCATAAAGAGCGAGTATTTTATCGAAGAATTTGACATTCTTGGGTGTTTTTTCACACCAGCGTGTTTTATTATTGGGAATTTTATTGAAAATAAATTCGCGGTACAATCGATCCAGCCGGTTTGCCTGAGATTTATCGTTCCAATTGGCAAAGGCATAGGTTTGGTTCTGGATACCATAAATATTCGGGTGTGCGTCCAGAATTGACAATAACAATGTCGTTCCTGAGCGCGGACAGGCGCCAATAATGATCGGTGTATCAGAAAATTGTCTTTTCTCAATAGACCGACCGATTCTGATGATCAGCGGTTTTATAAGTCGTTTGATTCCGTTTTCCATTGTAATTCGTAAATCCGTTTCTATTTAAATATATTTTCAGCGATTCTCAGATCTTCTTTGGTGTCGATTTCCCACCATTTATAGGGTTTTGTCTGAAGTCCGTAGAATTTATAGCCCTTATCGATTCCGTCTTTTATAATCGCCTCATAGTAATAGGACACATCGTTATTCGTGATATACTCTTCCAGTTTCATTTTAAAGAAATCCTGATAAAACTCTTTTCCGATTTTGTAAAAATTCACGGTTTTAAATTTATCTGAGAAATCAAAATTATCCGACTGATTTTGTTTCAGATAAACACTCGTGATATTACCTTTTTTATCACAAGTAACAACGGTTCCGTTCATATTGTCCGTATATTTGTCAATCAACATCACATTATCATCCGGTCTCTGCAGAAGTGTTGACAGAATTATTTTATCAAAAATAACATCGGCTTCAAACAACGTAAACCCGTCCTCAAGATACTCATTGGCAAGCCAAAGCGAATAAATATTGTTTGTCGTTTCCCAAATCTCATTTTTGATAAAAATGATTTCAGCGGCTGTTGAAAATTTTTGGAGATGCCGGATGATCTGTTCTGCCTTATATCCGACCACAAGTACGATTTTTTGAAGTCCACAGTCAATCATTGATTCTACGAGATTTGACAGGATTGATTTTCCATTGACCTCCACAAGTGGTTTTGGTTTATTGGCACTGAGTTCTTTCAGACGTTTACCTCTTCCGGCTGCCAGAATAATACCTGTTTGTAGCGTCACCATAATTTCCTTAATTATTAATCGAGAATTTTAACCACGCTGAAATCATCGGTTCTGAAGTTCCACTTTTTTATCGGAATTCGCCAATTTTTACCATAATGATACTCCAGATATCCTTCGGAATCTTTCGGAACCGAGTATGCCTTTCCTTCGAATTCCAGCGACGTTATATCATCATAAAAATGCTTTGGAGTGGATTTCAACACTGGTCTTTTAACATCTATTGTCCAGTAGTATTCGTCATCAATTGGTCGCTTTATAAAAATATCAAGTAATGACATATCTTTGACAAAAATCAACCGGCGTGTCTGGATGCGAATAATACGCACCTGGCCTTTTTTAAAAGGCCCAGTATTGCGTCGGTACCGTCTAACGTAAAAGCGATAGCCTTTCAGCCAGAATCGCCACCGGTTCCAAAGTAACTTCTTTTCATGTTTTTCCGTTGTGGTAATATCCACATCATTATCCCAGGGCAGCAGGCGATTTTCGCGAACGATGCCAAGCAGAGTTCCGGCTTCCAGAACATAGTGAATATGACATGCTTCCAAAATTTCAGCGACGTCTTTCAACATCTTTTTGGCTTTTACCAGGATTTCACCTTCCAGGCGTTTGCTACCGGCCATATTATCTTAAGTATCCTTTTCTGAAGTGTTCATGGTACAGAATCTGTATTTTCCGATATAGATTCAGAGGTTTTTTATGTTTTGGCAAAACATCCGGATGCTGATAAATTTCTTCAAGTCTATTTATCAATTTTTCACTAATTTTACCATCGAGATAAGGGTTAATTTCGAATAACTGTTTTTGATTCCTCTCAATACAGGATTCTGATAAAGCCCGTTCAATTGCCGATCGCAGTTCTTCCGGCTCAGTGATATTAATCGCTTTGTCGGTACGGCTTTGGGTTTTGTACGTCACCACTGGTTTATTAAGGACCATAAATTCGTAAATAACCGACGATGTATCTGAGATCATTACATCAGCCAAATGCAAAAGCGGTGTTACATCATAGGTCTTAATAATTTTAATATTATTTGCGTCAATTTCATCGATTTGGGCGATAATATCTTTGTCCATTAGTTCATGAAATTTCAAAATCCAATATTCATTATCTTTGATCGTATTTTTTAAATGAGGAATGAGTTCTGTAGCGGATTCCATTTTTTCACTGAAGGTCGGTGCATAAAGAATAATCGTTTTATCGGTGGGAATGGCGTATTTTTTCTTCAAATCTGTAGAATCATAATTCAAAATATAATCAATCTTCGGCCAACCGGTTTCTGCGATAAGGAAATATTTATATTTGTCCTGTAGTTTTTTAAACCGCTCTGTCACAAATGGCCCCGACGTGCAGTAGATATCAAAGAAATGACGAATTTTGTAATGCGACTCCTTTTCAACTCCCAAACCATGAAACAGTTGTACTTTAATCCCCGGTAATCGAAAATCAACAAAATTTCCTGGACAAAGTACAAAATCCGGCGAAAATGTTGCCGCTGATTTTCTATCGAAAAAGAGTAGATCGTTTTTCCATTCGTCTGGTAAAATGTCATTGACTTTCTGCGAAATAAACAGCGCATATTCAATATTATTTTTATGGCAATATCTCGTAAGCGGCAGAATAATCGGCACGGAATATTGCTTGGCGATATAAAACAGAATTTTCATAAATTGAAGTATTCCTTAAATTTATTGAAGACCTGTTCCGGAGATATATTAAAAGAATTATCCGTTCGATCTTTGAAGTTCCAATCCCTGAGATACATATGTCGCGGTTTGTGCCAGGCAACCCATTTTTTCGGATTCGATGTTGGTCCGAAGATAGCGATTGATGGTGTTTCGGTTGATACCGCTAAATGATTGATGCCGCCATCGTTTCCAATATACATTGCGGCTCTTTTTAATAAAGCCGCTGCCTGATTGAATGTCGTTGGTAAAGCGATAATCGCTTTACCATCCATCCTTTCGGCAATATAGTCGACATCGGCTTGTTCACCAGGGCCCCATAATAAGATCAACTTGAAGTCGGTCTGCTTCAGAATTATATCGCACAACATCGCAAATTTGTAAAGAGACCACTGTTTCCGTTTCACTGGCGTACCGGGTGAAATAATCACAAGTTTCTCATCATATATCTGATTATCTTTCAACCAGTCATCGATATATTCAAGAGACTCCTCTTCTATTTTATAATAAAGTCCGGCTTCATCTTCTTTAATTCCAAGGGGTTTTAATACATCAAATTTTAACAGGGCATAATACCGGATATTCTCACGGGCAACTTTATAATTATAGACCCAGTTCCATCGCTTCAATTTCCATCCAAGTCTGAATTTTGCGCCACTGAATAAGGTTATTTGAGCTGATCCTGTACCTCTCAACTGATCAATGATCAGATCATAATTTCGACTACGAACTTCCTTCATGATCCGCCATCTTTCCAGGTAATATTGGAATCCTTTCTTTTTTTCCATAATCACGAGATTATCAATAAACGGATTGTCTTTCAATAAAGTGATATATGGTCTCTGGATTAGAAAATCGATTGTTGCATCAGAAAATTTTCTTTTTAAAACGGGCAAATAACCGGTATTTAAAAGAATATCACCAAAGGGTTTATACTGAATCAACAGAATTTTCCGTATTTCAACTAACTTTTCATCAGGAATCTGTTTAATAATAGACTTGGATTTCATAGGAAATTACGACTTAACCCTTATAGTTGACGTATTCTTTTTCTTCAATTAGACCGGAATTGTATTTCAGGTTTATCTGTTTTTTTATTTCAGATCTTTCATCATTAATAAAATACACGCTTCTAGCTAATTCGATAAATTCCTCGTCGAATTCCTTCTTTGATTCCTTAACACGAATTGCATCTTCAATGTGCCATAATTTCTGATTTACCTTTTTCAGAGCGATAAATTCAGAAGAATCAGGTGCAATTCCGGCTTGCTTTATTTCAGTTGACAGAATCTCATATTCTTTTCTAACATTTGCGAGTTTATCGGGATTCTTAAATTTATCAATCTTGATCGATAATATCGTAAGCTTATCGACCACTTCACCAATTGAGGTTTCAATTTTCATGATTTGATTTCTTCAATTCATTTAATATTTTAATAAAATGTTTAACACGTAATAAATAACTCTTATGCTGATTGAATTCGCCATTTTCAAATACAAATTTATCACCCTTCAAGACCATTCTTCCCGCAATACCATCAATATATAAAATATCTCTGGAATACTGCCCAAAAAGAGACTGAAGTTCATTCACTAGAAAACGACCATCTTCTGTCTCAAATATATCAACAGCCATTGAATAAAACTTTCCTTTTTCACAAATTTCTTTAACCATAAAAAACAGTTTTTCCGGTGCTTTACCGTACTCTTTCTTCCTGCTTCCACTTGCGAAATCACCAACTAGCAGCTTCTTGTGACTAAAATAAGAGTCATCTATTTTACTAACTCGCCACTCCCACTTGATTTTCTCAAATTTCTGAACAATTACAAAATGTTTTTCACGCGAACCCCACGATGGAAACGGAATAATTCTGCCTGTTTTTATAGATGTATATCCGCGGGCAAGTTTTGGATTTATCAGTCCGAAAACTTTGTTGGCAATATTTTTTGCTTGTTGTCTCGACCGGACAACACTAACTCCTTTTGAAGTTGATCCGATATTGCTTTTTACAACAATGGGGAAACCACTATATTCATCTATGAATTTTACAAAATCATTTTTTTTGTAGAACACAAATGTTTCAGGTTTTGGAAAACCAAACAGATCTAGCCAGTATGAAGTCATTCGCTTATTTTCATACAGGTACAATTCATAGTAAGACGGATAAATGGGAATTTTAAGGAAATAATGAATGATATAAAGCTTCTCATCAAACATATTTTTCCGCTCCTGAAACTTTGAAGGCGGTCTACAAAGAAATCCGTTACATGCTGATTTTTGTATGCGCTCCAGCCAGTCTGGAGCAATGATGTCAACTATTTCATAATCAATACCCAAATCATCACAGGCGCGGATATAATATTTATGATAATTGTCAAATGCAGTCAATATACCGAGTTTCATTTCGAATCACCTTGATCTAAAATACCTTCATTAACCTTTAACTTTTTGCCGATAAATGTTGCAGCCCGTATGCTTGCGTTTCCATCCAGTTCATCAAACATGATTTTATTATAATTATTCCTCGCGTTAGAATGGTAACCGGGATCTGTAATTGCATTTTTCAATGCTCTCGTCAATTCTTCAAAACTAT
>CAZAKB010000119.1:0-9449 GCA_964485475.1 uncultured bacterium | reverse complement strand
TCCCTGTCTCTCCGCTAATATTTTTATCAAAGTCTACTAGCTATTATACAACTGTCCGCCTCAGTTAAAAGTTGTGAATTAATACTATTTAAAAATTTTGCTTTAATTCTCCCCACATTATTTTATATTTTAACAATAATTGTAAGCATAAAAATGACAAGGGAGAGGGAGATTCACTTGAAAATCAAATGCAAAATACTATCAATATTGTTCATTGCGTCGTCACTTGTTGCCCAAACTTCTATTGCTGTTCTTGAACTGGAGGGTAAAGGCCTTTCGGAAATGGAAGCCAGTATTCTCTCTGACCGGTTGCGGCACGAACTGTTTCAAACGGGTAAATATCGCGTTATTGAACGCGAATTGATGGGTGAGATAATGAACGAGCAGGGTTTTCAATTATCGGAATGTACATCCACCGAGTGTATGGTTCAAATCGGACAAGTTTTGGGCGTCGATCAGATGGTAGGCGGAAGTGTCAGCAAATTCGGAACAATGTATTCTGTTGCTGTGCGTCTGGTCAGTGTCGAAACCGGTGAATTTCTGGGAACTGCAACCTATGACCACGAAGGCAGGATGGAGGATTTATTGAAATACGGAATGAAAACCGTATCAGGTAAATTAGGTGGTTTTAAAATAAGTGAGCAAAATGAGTCCATCGAAACAACTATAGTTCCCGAACAGGTTGTGGCTAATCAAATACCGGATGTGGAAAAAGAGGAAAGTCGAGAAGCTCAATCAAACGCGCCGGCAACCACTCCTCAAAAAACCGTTCAATTGGCTCAAAAACCGGTTTCCAAACCCAAAATCCCAACCATTATGTTAAGATCGGAACTGGGTGTATATGGATTGGCAAATCAGGATCGGAAAGATTTCTACGACGGAACAGCAGGACCTCTGTTTGGTGTGAGTGGAATTTTTAACATTATTAAATTACCAAATTTTGCTACGGTAGGCCTGTTAGCAGGTGTGCAAAGCATGGTTTTGGTATTATCACCGAAGGACAGTGACTTCGGTAATTGGGAAGAGCAGGAACTATATGTTGTGACAAAAGCTGGTTTTCAGGCCGCTTCAGTGAGCCAGTCAAAACTCAATGTCACAGCAAGTGTTGGTTATGCAGCTGTTACTACTTCAACGATTTTTGTTGACGAGCGCGGCGATGCCTCTGATCCGGTTCAGGATAGTGCCGGAGGTTTATTTGCGGATTTTATATTCAGTTACAGACCTCTGGATACCATCAATATTACTCTAGATGGAGGTTATGGCACTCTTGTGGCCGGGAAGGATAATTTTTATGGTGGCAGTAAGTTTATCATCGGAGCGTCCTTAAATTTCTAAAAAATATGTCGATTAAATTCATACAGGTTCAATTTACAATTGATAATAAAAGCAGCGCAGAAAAGATTGCCAGGACGTTAATTGATGAAAAACTGGCGGCCTGTGTTCAAATAATTGGGCCGGTCACTAGTATATACCAATGGCAGGGTAAACTCGAACAAAGCAGTGAATTTTTATGCCTTGTAAAGACTGAGAAATCCCTGTACTCAAAACTTGAACAAAGAATCAAGGCCTTACATCCTTATGAAACACCTGAAATAATTTCGATTGATATTATAGATATTGAGTTGAATTATTCAAAATGGATTCATAATTCTTTATCATGATCAAATCATATCTGTTTAAATAATAACTGTTTATACTTAAAGTAAAATATTAGATTAATGGACACTGGGTTTCATATATGACTTGAAATGATTTACTACCGGATACTTTGGGGTTTAATGAAAAAAATGATTATTTTACAGATGAAATGAAAAATGCATAAAGGAAAATAGCGATGAGTGAAATAGTTATATTGATTGTCGGTCTTCTGATTTTGATAGTGCAAATCCTGATTATCATCAAAATTAGTAAAAGAACTGATAGTAGACTTGCATCGGAAATCAAAGAGCAAAAAGATAAAATTGTGGCGTTTGAATCGAAACTGGATCTGTTTCCGGAACTTCTGAAGTCAAAAATTGCCGAGTCCATTCAGGAGCAGTTTACCAATTTCACCCAGCGGATTATGGCCCAGATTCAGGAATTGGTCGAGAAATTTGGTGTTTTTAAAACAGATATTACAAAATATCTGGCAGAATCAAGTCTGAAAACCTCGACGGATTTAGCCACATTTAAAGAACTGTTTCAGAAGAGTTTATCCGGTGATTTTGAAAAATTGACGATGAATGTCGAGAAAAAACTGGATATGATTAACAATAAAGTCCAGGAAAACCTGAGTGAAGGATTCAAAAAGACGAACGAAACCTTCAACAATGTTATTGAACGTTTGACAAAAATAGATGAAGCCCAGAAGAAAATCGACAGTTTGTCGACAAACGTGGTTTCATTGCAGGATATTCTGACTGATAAAAAGAGCCGGGGGATTTTTGGCGAAGTGCAATTAAATCAGATTCTCTATGCGGTTTTTGGTGAAAAAAATGATAAAGTCTACCAAACCCAATATAAACTGAGTACCGGCAAAATGGTGGATGCTATGCTTTTTGCACCAGCACCAACAGGAAATATAGCGATTGACTCAAAGTTTTCACTCGAAAACTATAAGCGAATGACGGATAAACTGTTGCCGAATGATGAACGCAAGCAGGCTGAGAAGATGTTTAAGATGGATGTGAAGAAGCAGATTGACGATATTGCAGATAAATATATTATTCCCGGTGAAACTGCTGCTCACGCGATGATGTTTTTACCGGCTGAGGCGATATTTGCTGAGGTAAACGCCTATCATTCTGACCTAATTCAGTACGCTCAAAGACGCAATATTTGGGTGACATCACCCACGACGTTTGTCGCCGTACTCAGTACATTACAAAATGTACTGAACGATATTGAGCGTCGGAAGTATGCGGATATCATTCAACAGGAAATTATCAAACTGGCTGAAGATTTCAGCCGTTATCAGAGCCGATGGGATAAACTCTCTACACATATCGATACGGTTCAGAAAGATGTGAAAGATATTCATACGTCGACACGAAAAATTTCAAGCAAATTTGAAAAAATCGCCAGGGTGGACTTGGAAAAAGAAGGCAATCTGAAAAAGTCGCTGCCAAGTAAGGTAATTGAAGAACCAGATGAGGATTGACAATTGGATATTCTGTCAATATTTGTAATAGCAGTTGGCCTTGCTATGGATGCGTTTGCGGTGTCCATTTCCTGTGGATTTACTGTGCCGTCGCCAAAGCGCTGGAATGCACTAAAAATTGCGTTTTCATTTGGTTTATTTCAGGCTGTAATGCCAGTTATTGGGTGGAGTATAGGCCGGTTTTTCAGTAATTATATTGAAGCCTTCGATCATTGGATCGCTTTTATTTTACTCAGTTTTATTGGAATCAGAATGATTTATAATGCCATAGTATCGGATGAATGTGAAACAGTTGTTGATCCTACAAACATAAAAACCTTGCTGATGTTATCGATAGCAACAAGCATTGACGCATTGGCAATCGGAGTCACTTTTGCTTTTCTCCAGATACAAATCATTACTCCGGTTTTGATTATCGGAATTATTACATTTATTATATCGTCGATCGGTCTACTGATTGGTCATAAATTGGGATGCTATTTCGAAAAACGTGTTGAGATATTTGGTGGTATAGTGCTGATCGGAATTGGCATCAAAATCCTGGTTGAACACCTCTTTTTCTAAAATTTAGGCCAATGAAAAAAATACTTGAAAAAAAGCATTTACTAAATGGTGATATCCGGGTTTATAACTGTGAATTAATCTATAATAATCAATCTGTTGGAATATTGAAATATATCTTGGAAAAACAGTACAATGTATCTGGTTTAATTTTACCTCAATCATCAATAACTTATGCATTTTACTGGATTGATCGACCATATACACTGTATCGCTGGTATCACGATAGTAAAAATATTGGTAATTATTTCAATATTGCCAATCAGATTGTTCTGAATGATTCGGAATTTGAATGGCGGGACATCGTTGTCGATGTTTTATATCGATCCGATGATTTGCCAATAATTCTGGATGAGGATGAATTACCGAAGGACATCCCAACTGATTTACTTGAATATATTCATTCTGCCAAATGTCATATAATTGAAAATTATCAGGATATCATCACGGAAACCGACCAGTTATTAAAACTGTATAGTAATTTTCTCGTTCCTGAAAAAAACTGATTTTTTATATAAAAGTTTCGGTTTAATAATTCATTTAATTTAGATATATTTCGACTTGGCTTTTTCAGTTATTAATATTTATAAAAACAACGAAATTTATTATGAAAAACAGTCAATTTAATAACGGACAATTGTATTTACCGAATGATTATCACCCTTTCCTGGATTTGCGGGAAACTGAAGAGGCGATTAAGTTTATTAAAAGCCTGTTTCAGGATAAATTTTCTGCTGAACTGAATTTACATCGTATTTCTGCGCCGATTTTCGTAAGTAAAAGCAGTGGTATTAATGATTATCTATCTGGAACCGAACGTCCGGTCCAGTTCAATATTTCCAGTATTAATGAACAAGCTGAGGTAGTTCAGTCACTGGCAAAGTGGAAGCGGCAGGCGCTGAAGGATTATGGCTTCATCAGCGGCGAGGGACTTTATACCGATATGAATGCCATCCGTCCCGACGAAACAGCGCTTGATAATTTGCATTCGGTATATGTCGATCAATGGGATTGGGAGCGGATTATCGCTGAGAATGAACGGAAATTGGCCGTCCTGGAGTATATCGTAAAAAAGATCTATCGTGTGCTTAAAAAGGTTGAGCACTCGGTTTGTCGCAAATACTCGCAACTGCCACGTGAATTACTACCGGAAAATATAACGTTTATTCATAGCGAAGAATTGGAAGCACTTTATCCCGATTTAGCTCCCCGTGAAAGAGAGAACCGAATCTGTAAAGAGAAGGGAGCAGTGTTTGTCATTGGCATCGGAGCGGATCTGAAAAGTGGAAAACCTCACGACGCACGGGCGACTGATTATGATGATTGGATTACGGAAACTGAAAACGGCTATCGCGGGCTGAATGGTGATATTTTAATTTGGTATCCACTTATGAACAGTGCCATTGAATTATCCTCAATGGGAATCAGGGTCGATAAAAACGCCTTGCTAAGACAATTAGCACTGAAAAATGAGGATTACAAAAAAGAATTTCCTTTCCATAAGGGAATATTAAATAATGAATTACCGCTTTCGATTGGCGGTGGAATCGGACAATCCCGCCTGTGCATGCTTTACTTGCGGAAATGCCATATTGGCGAAGTACAAGCGAGTATCTGGCCAATGGACATGATTGAGGCCTGTCGTCAAAAAAATATCATGTTACTTTAATATTAGAATTCAGATAATCTCATGAAAAACAGAAAAATAAACGTACTATTACTGGAAAATATTCACGCTGATGCGGCCAGGATTTATGAAGATGAAGGAATTAATGTCCAAACGGCCGTTGGCAGTCTTGATGAAGAGGAATTGTGTAAACAAATTAAAGATGTTGCCGTCCTCGGAATTCGTTCAAAAACGCAAGTGACCGAGAAAGTATTGGATTGTGCTGAACATCTGTTGGCGATTGGAGCGTATTGTATTGGCACGAATCAGATTGATGTCGATACTTGTTCGAAACGAGGAATCATTGTTTTTAATGCTCCATACAGCAATACCCGCAGTGTTGTGGAATTGGTATTGGGTGAAATAATCATGCTGATTAGGGGAATATTTGACCGAAGCGCTAAACTTCATCAGGGAATCTGGGACAAGAGCGCAAGCGGGACGTTTGAGATCAGGGGCAAGAAGCTTGGGATTATCGGATATGGCAATATTGGAGCACAACTGTCAGTAGTGGCTGAAGCGGTTGGAATGAAGGTCTATTATTATGATCTGGATGAAAAATTAGCCCTTGGAAATGCTCGTAAATGTGATTCAATTGAAACGTTATTAGCCAAGGTTGATATTGTTACGGTTCATGTTGACGGACGGCGGGAAAATCGTGGATTGATTGGTGCTGACCAATTTAGATTAATGAAGCGCGGATCAGTTTTTCTAAACCTCAGCCGGGGATTTGTTGTCGATATGGATGCTTTGGTAGAGAATATAAAAAGCGGAAAAATACGTGGTGCTGCCGTGGATGTGTTTCCCGATGAACCAAAACATAATGACGATCAATTCCGCTCGGAGCTGCAGCAATTGCCGAACGTTATTATAACACCACATATCGGTGGAAGCACCGAAGAAGCTCAGAAGAATATCGCCGAGTTTGTAACGGGGAAAATTATAGATTTTGTTTATAATGGCGGTACAGCATTAAGTGTAAACTTTCCGAATCTACAATTGCCGGAAATCAGGAATGCGCATCGCCTGATTCATTTGCATATGAATGTACCGGGCATTCTGGCAAAAGTGAATAATATATTAGCCGCGCACTCCATTAATATTTTAGGGCAATATTTAAAAACCAATGAGCATATTGGGTACGTAATTACAGATATCAGTCGGGAATATGACAATGAAGTAATGACTGAAATAAAAAATATTCCGGGAACCATCCATTTCAGGATCCTATATTAATGTTTTTATTTCAAATTAAGTTATTTTTAGCGACGTAAGGAAGTATTGATCATGAGTTATCCGTTCAGGGAAATTGAAGAAAAGTGGCAGAATCACTGGGAAACAGAAAAGACATTCAAAGCCGAAGATTATTCCGATAAACCGAAATTCTACGTCCTGGATATGTTTCCATATCCATCGGGAGCCGGGCTGCATGTTGGTCATCCGGAAGGCTATATAGCTACTGATATTGTTGCCCGCTATAAACGAAAAAAAGGATTTAACGTGCTCCATCCGATGGGGTGGGACGCTTTTGGTCTGCCGGCGGAAAATTATGCATTACAGACGGGTACTCATCCGAAAATCACGACGGAAAAAAACATTGATACTTTCCGACGACAAATAAAATCCTTTGGCTTTTCTTATGATTGGGACAGAGAAGTTAATACGACAGATCCGAAATATTATCGCTGGACCCAATGGATATTCTTACAGTTGTATAAAAAAGGACTCGTTTATCAGGCCGAAGTCCCTGTAAACTGGTGTCCTGAAATGAAAACCGTTCTTGCAAATGAAGAAGTAATAAATGGAAAATCCGAACGCGGTGGCTATCCGGTTGTCCGGTTGCCAATGCGGCAATGGATTTTAAAAATTACTGCCTATGCTGATCGCCTTTTACAGGATCTTGATCTGCTTGAGTTTCCGGACAGTATCAAAGAAATGCAGCGGAACTGGATTGGACGCTCAGAGGGTGCAGAAGTCGGATTTAAAATTGTTGGTTCGAATCAGTTACTGAAAGTCTTCACGACCCGGCCTGACACGCTTTTTGGTGCAACGTATATGGTTGTTGCACCCGAACATCCATTTCTTGAGAAAATGGTCACAGGAGCCTATAAACCGGAAGTTGATGCGTACAAACAAAAAGCCAGCACAAAAAGTGATCTGGACAGGACAGAACTCGCTAAAGAAAAAACCGGTGTGTTTACCGGTATTTATGCAGTAAATCCAGTGAATAATAAAGAAATTCCTGTCTGGACATCGGATTATGTATTGATGAGTTATGGAACCGGAGCCATTATGGCAGTTCCTGGCCACGACCAGCGCGATTGGGAGTTCGCCAGAAAATTCGGTCTGGATATTATTGAAGTGATTTCCGGTGGTGATATATCAAAAGAAGCTTGGACCGGTGACGGGACTCTGGTTAACTCAGGAATTCTCAATGGTCTAGATGTTAAAGCAGCGATAAAGAAAATTATTAACTGGCTGGAAGAACACCAGATTGGAAAAGCGACAATTCAGTTCAAATTGCGTGATTGGGTATTCTCAAGACAGCGGTATTGGGGCGAGCCGTTTCCATTAAAATTTAATGAAAAGGGTGAAATAATTTTATTAGATGAGGATGAATTACCCTTGGTTCTGCCTGAAGTTGAAAAATATGAACCAAGCGGTACAGGTGAATCGCCACTGGCAAACGTTGCAGATTGGATTGATTTCAGAGATTCAAAAACAGGGGAGAAGTTCTCACATGAAACCAATACGATGCCGCAATGGGCAGGATCATGCTGGTATTACCTAAGGTATATTGATCCCGATAACAATCAGTCTGCCTGGGACCCGAAAAAAGAGAAATATTGGATGCCGGTCGATCTGTATATAGGCGGAGCAGAGCATGCAGTTCTGCATCTTTTGTATGCACGTTTCTGGCATAAAGTCCTGTATGATCTCGGCTTTGTAAGCACATCTGAACCGTTTAAGAAACTAATAAACCAGGGCATGATTCTCGGTGAAGACGGTGAAAAGATGAGCAAATCCCGTGGAAATGTCATCAATCCCGATGAAGTTATTGAAAAATTTGGTGCTGATACATTTAGAATGTACGAAATGTTTATGGGGCCACTAACCCGAACAAAACCCTGGAGCACATCCAGCATCGATGGGATTTTCCGCTTTTTAAATCGTGTTTGGAATCTTTTTTTCGATGAGAATGATCAATTAAACAGTGATATTCTGGACGTCGAACTCGATCAATCGTTATTAATATTATTAAATAAAACGATTCAAAAAGCATCGGAAGATACTGAAAATTTACATTTTAATACGGCAATCTCACAGTTTATGATTTTTATAAATGAAATTATTAAACTTGATGTAAAACCATTGTCAGTACTTAAAATATTTATTCAGATACTGAATCCCTATGCACCGCATATCACCGAAGAAATCTGGGAAAGACTGGGTAATCATAAAGAATTATCCTATACAGATTGGCCGGATTGGGATGAAAAGTATCTGAAAGAGGATAATGTAAAAATGGCCGTGCAGATCAATGGAAAAGTTCGGGGAAATTTTGAAATTGAAAGAGATTCCGATGATGATGATTGTATATCCGCGGCAAAAGATATTGAAAATGTAAAACGATTCCTGGAAGGCAAAAAAATAATCAAGCAATTTGTCATTAAAAATAAGATCGTAAGTTTTGTAATCAGATAAACAGTGAATAGAGAAGGGCGATACAGGTAAAATTGGTCGCCCTTTGAAATAGTATTAATAGTTTACATAATATATCTTATGCATAACGTTATTTGGCTATATTCTTTATATCTAATTACTTGGGGTTTTACTGTTGTTCTATGAATTTGTGAAATTTCCTGTTGAAAAAAAGTCAGGTATGTATCTGTAGTCATGCAATGCAGTAATTGTATCTTCGGAAATGTTTTTAATTAGAATTGTGATAGACTTTATTTTCTGATTCGTAATAACTGTTTTACTTATAATCGAGATTTTAATCTTCCCCGGTACATTCGGAAACGTCTTAAAACGATCTCTAAATATATTTTCAATAGATTTTATCATGAAATAATTCGGATT
>CAZAKB010000118.1:0-9600 GCA_964485475.1 uncultured bacterium | reverse complement strand
TATTTGAATTATTTTACAAGACGTTCATCGTCGCTGAAAACAGACCACTCCCAAACAGCGGTATAGGGTTTAAGCCAGCCGGCCTGCTGAAGAGCCCAGAATGGTCCTTCCGGTAAAATCAGTTTTTTATCCCCGGCCGTCAACAATATTCGCTCCGCCCTACTACGGTATTTTACCCGTGTTGTTGCTCGACAGTCCATTCGCCAGCGATTTCCAACCGGGCATGCTTTTGCTTCAATGGTCACAGGATTTAACGCCAGAGACACCCTGCGATCGTTCTGCGTACCTTGCCAGCTGATTGTACGGGCCGGCAACATGACATGGGATACATCTCTTCGGTGGCGCTTGAGCAAAACGACCCAATTATTTATGACGCCAACAACCTTTGGTGATTTAAGCGCAAACTCTGAATCCCAGGTCCGTGCACCGTGGCTATTGATACATAAACGCAGAGATTGCTTGCCATATTCGGGAAAACCGAGTACTCGGCCATAAAACGAAATGATTAAATTGGTATTATAAACAGTTAATTTATCCGAAAAGGTCAACGCGACCAGGCCCCTGTTGGCAACCCTGGAATCCAGTTCGTTAAAGCGTTTCTGGGCTTCCACTATTGGCAAATCCGAAAACATCAGCGTCATTGCGAGAGCGGCAATGCCTAAAATGATGCGTATAATTGTAAACTGCTGATTGTTCAATTTAATCGGCAGAAAAACCGCCAGCATGATTACCGAGAAAATGATTAAAAACAGTCCACCGATACAAATTGACCAGAATAAAAACAGCAGTAAAAAGAAAGAAATTATTCCCAAAATGACCATCAGGATCAGCCGGCCGAGTTTAGACATAAACGCGCGATCAGTTACATTCATTATCCACCATGATTTATTTTGCCTAACGTTCTAAATATAAGCTTTTCAAAATTGGGTAAAAATAGTTTTGTCAATAATGATATCAAACGTTAAAACGAATTTCCATGACATCGCCGTCTTTAACGATGTAGTCTTTACCCTCAAGCCGCAATAACCCTTTTCCACGACAAGCCGTCAAGCTGCCCTGTTGCAGTAAGTCCTCGTGAGCAACTACATCGGCCCGGATAAACCCCCGCTCCAGATCGGAATGAATGACACCGGCCGCCTGCTGGGCGTTCATTCCCCGGCGAATTGTCCACGAACGACACTCATCTTCACCAACCGTAAAAAAAGAAATTAATCCCAGCAAATCGTAGGATTTTTTTACCAGCCGGTACATTGCCGGCTCACTGATACCAAGTTCTTCCAGGAACATTTTCTGGTCCGCATTGTCCAGTTCGGCGATTTCACTCTCTATTTTTAAGCACAGGGCCATTATTGCGACTGTTTCGGCCTGGTAATCGCGATACTCTTCAATAGTTTTTTTGGATGAAGCAATTTTAGATTCGACAATGTTAATCACAATCAGTAGGGGCTTTGAAGATAAAAATTGATACCCTTTTAACAGCTTCTGTTCTTCGTCATTAAACAAGATGGTTCGCAACGCTTTTCCATCTTCAAGGGCCTTTTGACATTTCCGGATCAGTTGCAATTCCCGCTCATCGGTGGTGTTCCGGACTTTTTTCAGCTGTTTTTCCAGCCGCTCAACCCGTTTTTCCACAATTAACATATCGGACAATAAAAATTCCGCCAGTGCAAATTCTATGTCGGCCCGCGGGTCAACCTTTCCCTGCGGATGCGGATACATTTCATCTTCGAAATCACGAACGACAAGGATGATCTCGTCAACGGTTTTTAAATTAGCAAAAAACTGCGGTGACATACCGTTTTCATTCTGTGGATCAAGGCCAGGTACTTTAATATATTCAATGGTTGTGTGAACCTTGCTCTGCGGATTAAAAAGTTCTGTCAGGCGATCCAGGCGTTTGTCGTATACATTAATTATTCCTCTTTCGGAAAGATGCTTGGTTTTAAATTCGGCGCTTTCGGCTTTATTACTGAGCAATGTTTGAAAAAGTGTTGATTTACCGGAAAATGGTAATCCTACAATACCGGTTTGCATAATATCTCCATTCTATTGTATTTCAAAAAGGCGGCGAAATTTAAGTCAGAAATATGTCTCGCCCAATAATAAAACCTGTCATCTTTATAAAAAGGAGTTGTAAATTTACTCCGTGAAAAAATTATTCCGCGAATACCTATCGATGTTAAAGCCTCTACCGATTGAAGGAATACCGGATTTATTCCTATTCCGGCCAATTGCATTCGTTCTGGTAAAAGCGCTCTCCCGTTTTCCAGTCACTCCCAACCAAGTGTCAATTGCCGCGATGGTAACCGGCATTAGTAGCGGTATCTGTTTTTCACGGGGTACACGGGAAAGTTTTCTCTGGGCCGGATTACTGTATGCTGCCACCGCCGTTATCGATTGCAGCGACGGAATGCTTGCCCGATATAAAAAAAACGGTTCGCCGGTCGGCAGGATTGTGGACGGTACAATTGATTATATTAATGGTCTGGCTATATTTACCGGTCTGGGTATCGGAATGTCAAAAATGGCGCTGATGCCACAACTTTATTTATGGATAGTTGTTGTGGTTGCGGCTCTGTCAATGACAATTCACAGTATTTTAGTCGATTACTACCGCGGCCAATTCTGCGCCCACGCCTTAAAAATTCGTCATTCCATCAATGATGAAATTTCCATCTTCAGCGCTGAATTGCAGCGTCTTCAGAAAAAAAACAGTCTGTTTCTTACCAGAATTTTAATACGCATTTATCTGATTTACTGTCGAATACAACTAAAATATTCGCACAAACAGATTCAGTACAATTCCCAAAAATATTACAAGGCTAATGTGCTGATGCTGCGACTGTGGCTAATGATAGAATTATCCATGCACATCTGCATGCTGTGTCTTTCTGGGATTCTTTATCGACCGGAACTTTTTTTGGGCTATACCATTGTTTTTGCAAATATCTGGATTATATTGATCGTTCCGCTTCAGATAAGGGCCAATAAAAAGTCACTGTGAATGAATCAACTTTCTTGAGTAACATACAATGCACGTACTTGTAACCGGAGCTACCGGGTTTATTGGCAAACACATTGTACCCCGACTTCTTCGGGAACATTATAGTGTTCGTTGTCTGGTCCGGCCAGACAGTCATCGTCTGGCAACTTGTGAAAACGACGTAGAGTGGACAATCGGAGATGTGTCCGACCCAGATTCTCTTGATAGGGCTTGTAGAAATATGGATTTAGTAATTCACCTAGTGGGGATTACTAAATCCATAAATCCTGACATTTTTTTTCAAACAAACACAACCGGGACAGAAAATCTTATAAAAGCAGTTTCTGAGGGAACAAAAACCATTTTCATCAGTTCCCAGGCAGCCGTCGGGCCCAGCAAAAATCTAATACCTCTTTCCGAACAAGCGCCAGCAAATCCTGTCTCTGCCTATGGTCGAAGTAAGTTGTTGGCTGAACATCTTTATCTGCAGACAGACCGGCCAATAAACTATACCATCATCCGACCCGCAATTGTCTATGGTCCGGAAGATCGGGAGTCGCTTTCATTGTTCCGCATTGCAAAATACCACCTGAATCCCCATATCGGATTTCGTAAATCTCTGGTAAATACCGTTCATATCAGAGATCTGGTTGAATTTATCATGACATGTATTAATAATCAGTCCTCTGAGTCTGAAATTTTTCACATCAACGATGGTAACGATGTCGGGTATAAACAAAATGAACTAATTTCGAAAGCCGCAGAGTGCATGGATTCATGGACAATTCCTTTGTATGTCCCCAAAATAGCGTTAAAGTTAGGCGTCAATCTGAATTCATTCATATCCCATATTCGTGGAAACACATCCATACTAAATCCCGATAAATACAACGAGCTGACCGCCCGGGGTTGGGTATTATCATCCCAAAAAGCCCGGGAGATTCTGGATTATCGACCAAAATATGATATCGATTCAGGTTTCAAAATGACAATAGACTGGTATCGGGAGAACGGATGGCTATAACGTTTATCAATCAATTGCTCGACCGGCTTAGAAATGACGTATTCCCGGGAAATCATCCGTTCGGGCTTCTCATTGCGGCGAGCGTGATAATCGCGACCTCGAACCACATCTATCATTATACTCTATCCGGATTATTTACAGGAACTTTGTTTATTTTATTTGGAAAAGGATTTACATCAACTAGGATCGTCCGGCGGAACTGCCGGCCGAATCGTTATCTCACCAATAATTCGGTTGCTGGCCTTGGAAACGACCAGGTCGACGTTCTTTAGTGTGATTTTTTCGCCAACCTTTGGAATTCGTTTAACCCGGTTTAGAAAAAAACCACCAACAGTTTCATAGTCTCCTTCCGGAATCATCAGATTAAAGCGGTCGTTTAAATCATCCACCGGCATTCTGCCACTTACGATTATTGAACCGTCCTTCTGCTGCTTGAACAGATTTTCGACTTCGTCATACTCGTCTTCAATGTCGCCAACAACTTCTTCCAGAATGTCCTCGACCGTCACGATTCCTTCAGCGCCACCGAATTCATCGACAACAATTGCCATGTTTCTGCCATTATTCTGCAGACCTTCAAGCAGTTTAGCGATACCCATTGTCGATGGGACATAATAGGCCGGCCGGATCATGGATTTTATCTTTTTTGATGGGGATTCACTCAAAATATCAAAACTATTCAGAATCCCGATAATTCTGTCAACACGGTCTTTAAAGATGGGAATGCGGCGGTGTTTGGTCTGGACAAACCGTTCCGCGGATTCGGATACCGTTGCCTTATCGCTTAAAACAGCTACATCTATCAGGGGAATCATGATTTCTTTAACACTGGTTTCGGTAAAGTGCAGCAGTCGGTTTATCATCCGGCGTTCACTGGGTTTCACATCGCCTTTGTCGTGTTTCATTTTCATCAGCAACTTCAGTTCTTCTTTGCTAACAAATCCGCCCTCTTCAATTGAATTATCACCTCCAACGGCAGACGCAACAAACGCCGCAATTTTTGAAAACAGCCAAACAATAGGAAAAAGCAACAGCATGAACACACGTAAAATGTAAATAATCCGGGGGGCAATTTGGTTACTCATTTGCTGAAAAATACTTTTAGGTACAATTTCAGCGAAAATAAGATTTATCAAAGTCATTACGACAATCGAAACCGGAACGCCAACTGGCCCGAGCCACAAATAGAACCGGGATGCCGCCAGTGTCGTACTGGTCACGACACAAAGATTGGTTCCCAGCAGCGTTGTGCCCAAAATTCGCTCCGGGCTTTTAAGTAAATCCAGTACCCGTTGGGATGATTTGTGGCCTGTTTTAGCGGCGTGTTTCATCCGCATCCGGTCCACGGATACCAGCGCAATTTCAGATCCTGAGAAAAATGCCTCTCCCAGGACACATAAAAAAATGATGACGATGGTTATAGGTCCGGACATTATATCTTCTTCACCAATAATGAATCGATTCGATTGCTGACGATCTTTTCGACAGTAAAAACAATCGTTTCATGTTTTATGCTGGATTTTACTTTGGGCATCTCCCCAAACAATGCAAACACAAAACCGCCAACCGTATCAACATCATCGGTTAATAATTCCACATCAAGCAATTCGTTGAATTCATCGATCGACATATTTGCACTGACTCTGAACAGAGATTCGCCGAGTTTTTCATGCTGGTTGCTATCGTCTTCAAACTCATCGGTGATATCGCCAAAAATAGCCTCCAGCAAATCTTCCATACTGACCATTCCCTGAACTCCCCCATACTCATCCAGAACAATGGCGACTGAGATTTTGCGATGCTGAAAGGTCTGAAACAGTTCGTCTGCCCGCTTGGTTATCGGAACAAAATAGGGATGGCGAAGAATTTTTTGCAACGTTTTGGCTGATTGGGTAATCTGGTCGGCGCCAAGTTCAAGCAAGTCATTTGCAAACAGTACACCTACAATATTATCCCGGTTTTCGCGATAAATCGGGACCTTGGAAAAATGATGCTTTTTAATCTCCGCAATCATTTCATTCAGAGGCATTTCTTCGGGTAAATAAAACATATTGACCCGGGGCGTCATAACATCATCCATCCGGGCGTCCCCGAAATCAAAAACGTTATAGATATATTCTCGCTCCAGGGAATCGATAATGCCCTCTTTTTCCCCCTCTTCAACAATAGTCTTGATGACATCTTCCGTCAAAATACTGCCCGTCCGGGATGATTCACTCACGAAGAAATTGACGACCCGATCCGAAATCGTCCGAATCAGCCAGCGCAGAGGAGTAATTATTCTTGAAAACAGATAAAGCGGGTTGGCGACAAACAGTGCAAAACTTTCTTTTTTGCGGATGGCCAGGGTTTTGGGGGTTATTTCACCGAAAAGTAGTAAAACGGGCAGCACAATTACAATATTTACCCACGGTAGCTCTTCGCCAAAAAAACCAATGATTATGACCGCCGATATAGAAGAAATTGATATATTGACAAATTCATTTCCCAATAGTATCGTGATAATCAAGCGGCGTGGTCGCTCAAGCAACCGATTAATATTCTTCCCCCGTTCTTCTTTGGAAAGAACCATCTTTTCAATCTGAACACGTGTCAGGGAAAAGAGTGCTGTCTCGGAACCGGAAAAAAATCCCGATAAAAACAGGAGAAACAGTATCAGGCCGATTTCTGTATAAAGGAGCAACATATCAATATTAAATCCAAGTAATATTCTGCATCGTTTGTAATATACCTCCAATACACGGTTTTCCAAAATCCTATAGGATCCCGAATATTAAAAACTTGATTTTGCCTGAACTAATGAGGAAATTGGTTCCGGTATGTTTTATCACAAATAATTCAGGGCTGTTTAAATGAAAAAAACCGTTGTATTGCTCTCGCCATTAATTCTATTGATCCTTTTAATTAGCCATTGCGCTTCAACTCCGGCACCTGAAATTAATGCCATACCGGAAGTGCAAACAACCCCTATTGTCGTCAATTTTATACATTGGAATGATTTTCACGCCGCAAATATTCCTTACACATCCAACTGGGGCTATACAAAGGGTATGCAAATCGGCGGTTATGCAACCCTTGCTGGTTATCTGGATTCGCTGAAACAGCTTTACACTGGATCAATTGTCCTCAATGCCGGTGATGATTTTCAGGGTTCGCCGATTTCCGCGCTGACAAAAGGAATGTCACAGATACGTATTCTGAATGAAATTCAACCGACCGCCTTTACCATCGGAAACCATGAGTTTGACTACGGGAGAGATAATCTTCAAAAAGCCGTTGATGCGGCTGATTTTTCGGTTTTATCCTGCAATCTCTTTGATTCCACAAAAATGGCGCTGTTTGTAAAACCGTATTCAATTATCAAATCTAATGGCGCCAGAATTGGTATTATTGGTTTAATTATGGACGACCTTAAGTCAACGGTTTTACCTGATAATATGGACAAAATGTCTGTGCTAGATCCCGCCCAAAGCATTATGAAGTATGTCGAAGAAATCCGGAACAAAGCAGACATAATCGTTGTTCTTAGCCACAACGGTTTTCGCGAAGACAGTCTGCTCGCAACCCAACTGACTGAAGTTGATGCAATCTTTGGCGGTCACTCCCACACCCGCCTAAAGCAGCCTGTGCCAGTCAACAACATTCTGGTCTGTCAGACCGGTTCAAAAGGACAGTTTCTGGGACATTTAAAAACGACGATTGACCCGCAATCCAAAACCATTACAGAATACGACTATGAATTGATCGAAACCGTCGTCAAAAACATTACACCTTCTGCCAGCGTCGCCCGGATTGTGGATTCTCTTGAATCAAATATTACAGTAGAAATGGATCGGGTCATCGGAGATCTGAAAACCCCATGGGTGCGAAACAGTCGGGGTGAATCAAACATCGGTGACTGGATTAATGATGTTACCCGGGAATATTTCAAAGCCGATATCGCTTTTCAAAACAGCGGCGGTATCCGCAAGGGGCTGAACGCCGGTCTAATTAAAGTCCGGGACATCTGGGAAATTTCACCCTTCGACAATACGATAGTGCTTGTTACCGTCAGCGGCGAACAACTCATTCATATCCTTGAGTGGCGGATTCACAATCCCCGAGACTTATTACAACAGTCCGGAATTCATCGGGTTTATGATATGTCCGCCAAAACTCTCGTTGAGGCCACCGTAAATGGCGCGGCAATTATTCCCGAAAAACAATATACGATTGCAACCAATAATTATATCGTTGGTCATATTGATCGGTTCTTTGGGCTGACCGAATCGGATGTAATCATCAAGGATACCGGTATTGTTGGACGGGATATCCTGTTGGAGGCCGCCGAAAAACAGAACGTTATTAACAGCAATACCGATGGCCGGCTGATCATCCGAAACCGGTAAATTTCCTGTGGGCACTCCAAAATCATGCCGATTGCTCAGTCCTAACATTCTTAACATTTTGATTGACTTTTTTACATAATTATCTTTACATTTTGCGGCTTTTTGGAGAGTGATCTTTTTTGACCACAAAGGGCGCAACTCTTTGAACATTTTCTCCCCGGAGATAATTATATGGTGGGTGTAGCTCAGATGGTAGAGCAACAGGTTGTGGCCCTGTCGGTCGCGGGTTCAAGTCCCGTCACTCACCCGAATATAATGGCGCCATCGTCTAGTGGTTAGGACACAGGATTTTCATTCCTGTAACCGGAGTTCAATTCTCCGTGGCGCTACAAATTAACACTCCTCTTCTGAGGAGTTTTTTGTTTTATCTCGATTTTATCTAAAATTAATCTACTTTCTTATTGAAAATCAGAGCAAAAGACCTTATTATCTCTTATAATTATCTGATTACCTTTTTGACATCATTAACTCCCAATATAGAAGGTCTGTTTTTTTACCTGATGGTTCTCGCTAAATATATATCGGTGTTACTACACCCATTCATCTGTGCAACAATCTCATTTCTTCTATTGCTCTCAAATTCCTATCTGTCTTTTTCAAAGTTTCTCATCATAGCCGGCATTACGTTTTCGGCTACCGTAATTATTCCCACGATCCAGGTTTTGATAATGAAATCCAGGGGACGCACTATTAGCATGGATATTCCGGAAAGAGAAAAACGAATCGTTCCATTTTTCACCAGCGTGCTTATTTACAGTATTGCCCTGATTGCGCTATGGATAATTCGCTCACCAAAACCGGTTTTAATCCTGATGTGGGCCTACGTGTTTAACACCATCGTTGCGACAATTATCACAAAATACTGGAAAATCAGTATTCACGGCATGGCATTAGGCGGTCCAATAGCAGCGCTCGGACTGGCAGTTTCGCCATTATATCTCTGGTGCATTTTCCTGATCTTTCCCATGACCTACTCGCGGGTAAAATTAAACGCCCATACGACAGCCCAAGTAATGGCTGGATTTATTTTAGGGTTTTTACTAACCGCAACCCACTTTATATTATTAGGGACATTATGAGAAAATCAGATGTTTTAGCCATTGTTCTTGGAGGCGGAAAAGGTTCCCGGTTGTACCCCTTAACAAAATACCGGGCAAAGCCGGCGGTTCCGTTCGGCGGAAAATTCAGAATTATTGACGTTCCAA
>CAZAKB010000117.1:0-9620 GCA_964485475.1 uncultured bacterium | reverse complement strand
CGGACCCAGAGATTCAAATGATCTGCTGGCAGTCAATCCCAAAAATGTCTTAGTTTAAAATATTTAATTAAGTATTTTTTGGAGTTGCTTATGGTTGTATTTAAACCTTAAATCTGGGATATACGAATTATGAGAGATTTCAAAAGATTTTTAATTGTCATTTTTTCCATTGCTGTTTTGTTTGCTGTTCTATTTGGGCAGACGACAGAACAGGAAATTTTCAATAATTTAGAGAAATCGGCGGGTGTTTACTACGCTTACCCGGTACCGGAAAGCCCGGTTTACACTGCTCCTCCGACGGGATATTATCCGTTTTATATAAGCCATTATGGACGTCACGGTTCAAGGTGGCTGACTTCTGAAAATGATTATACCGAAACGCTTGAAATATTCAAAAACGCGGCGGAACAGGATGCTTTGACCGGTTTAGGGCGGGATGTTTATTCCAGACTGAAAATAATTTCTGAAAACGCAAGAGGAAGGGCCGGAGACCTTTCACCCCTGGGAGTCAGACAGCACCGGGGAATTGCGGAAAGGATGTATTTATCTTTTCCTGAAGTCTTTACCGACAGCGCAGTAATCGATTGCCGTTCGACCGTGGTCCCGCGATGTATTTTAAGCATGAGCGCATTCAGCGAAAGACTCAAGGAACTGAACCCGGAATTAAAAGTAACCCGGACAGCTTCCCATAGAGATGATTATATAATGAATACCTTCGATTCTCAGTCTCGCGCTTATCAAAAAGATGACGACTCGAAATGGAGGAAAGGATATAACGAACTAAAAAAGGGATATTCCTATCCGGAGGATTTTAAAAAACGACTCTTCACGAATTACGAATTCACCGACTCTGTCGACTACAGCGATCTTATACTGAAAATGTGGAGAATTGCATCCTCCATGCAGAATGTTGACCTAAACATATCCTTGTATGATATTTTCAGTGAGGAAGAACTGCTTCAGTTGTGGCAAATTCAAAACACTTCACACTATCTGTTTCACGGGCCGGCCGCGGGTATGGATGTGATCATATCCACATCGATTCCATTGCTGAGATACATCATAAATACTGCCGATGATGTTATCGACGGAAAGAGTGATCTTGCTACGTCCTTTAAATTCGGACATGATGTTTATCTTATGCCGCTGGCCGGATTGATGAATCTTGAAAATTGTAATAACAAGGAGACTGATCCATATAAAATTTATTGGAGATGGACGAATTTCAATGTATCCCCGATGGGAGGCAACATTCAACTAATCTTTTTTAGAAAAGATGGGGACGATGATATAGTGGTTAAATTTATGCTGAATGAAGCGGAAATTCTTGTTCCTCCGATCCAAAGCGATATAAAACCTTTCTATCATTGGGAAGACGTTAAAACTTACTATGAAAAACGAATGGAAAAGATGCTCAAGGATGTTGGTAAATGATTAGCGAGTATCTTGTTTATATTTAATTATAAGTAAAATTCCGTTTACGATTCACTATTTTGAGTTGGCGAAACGTTTGAAATTATACGTAAACAGTACCATTAAATATCGATTGAGATCGAGGGATTCCCGTTCTTCGATATAGGTTTCGGTATATCTCTGCGAAATATTATTGTTTTCCTTCAGGATATCATAGATATACAAGCGAAGATCACCTTGCTGGTTTTTAAACAGTTTTTTACCAAAGGACATATTCCATAAAAGAGACGAGTTATCAAGATTCGTCGAGACGCGATTATTATAAATATAGTTCAGATCTGTTTGAATGACGAAACCAGGCCCGAAATTCCATTCCAGATCGGCTGACGATCGCTGGTTGAATTGCAAGGTATTGTCCCTTAATGCCTGGTTATATTGAGCGCTGGAGACATTGACATAATTACTGACCTTAAAGCTGATATCCTTGCTGATATTGCTGTTTAGGATGACCAAGCTTCCTCCGGATTTCCTTTTGGTGAAAAATTGAGTATCATTAAGATAGCCAGGAGCTTGCGTATATCTGGCATTAAGAGATATTCGTAAATTTGATTTAATATAATTGATTGGGAAATCATAAGATACATTCGAGCTGACGTTTTTATAGCCAGACATATTCTCCGGCCTGGTTAACTGGGCGCCGGGAGTAATTTCTATCCCTTTGTAAAAAATACTTTCGGAACCGGTGATTATTGTTCTGGTTCCGATGTATGCACTGCAAGTTGAATAATGAATTCTGGCTGAAAACGCCCTGTTTTTCTGATTATTTCTGGATTTATAATTAAAATTGATATTATGCCAATACTGTTGGGTTAAATTGGTATTTCCGATTTTCAAATATTCCGGATCATCATTATCCAGGACTTCGTTTAATTGATTGGAGTGAGGCGTACTACTAAAGATAGAATAAATGACTTTTAATGAAGTTGATTTATTGAATTTATATTCCAGATTAAGGTCCGGTAACCAGCTGAAATAACTTTGCTTATCATTGAAATCATCAGGAATTGATTGCCTGTTCCAGATAATCAGGTTTTCATATTTTAATTGGCTCCGGATGGTTAATCGGTTGATGCTTTTTTCATACATAGCTATCAGGGATCGTATGGTCAGATCATTATCCGAATCGCCGGATAAGCTGCTGTCGAACTCGGAAAAGTAGTTTAATGAATCCGAATACTGATAAGTATATTTCGAAGAATTATCGGCATTTCTGTCAATTTTAGCGCTAATCGACACTTTTCCAAGATCCCCGAGATCTTCCTGAAAATAAACATTTCCTAAAAACCCTTGAGTATAATCTTGTGAATGCGATTTAAAATCCGCAAACGTGGAATCGTTCGGCGTGACCGTTTCTATTTTCTGTCCATTATCATTTTCTCTTGCAAATTGAGATCCCCTGAATGAAAAAACAATAAACCGTTTATCTTTAATAAAAACATGTTTATAAAGCATATATTCATTAAATCTCATATTCCTTCGATCATCAGTATTTTCATTTTCCATTGATGAGATCTGTGAATTTTCGCGATATGTTCCGGACTTAGAAAAGGAATTTTGTCTGCTATCATTTAAAAAGATCATTGTCCTTATATCCAATATATCTTTCTCCGATATATCGTACTTAATTCCTGAAAATATATTGTGGTTGCTGGTGAGATTTTCAGAGAGATTATCTTTGAAATATTCCTGTCGATCCTCTGAATCAAGTAAATACTGTCGGTAAATTGTATTTTTATTCTCACTATTCGTGTTATTATAGATATAGTTAGCATTAATTTTAATTTTTTTATTCGGCGTACTCTTAAAATTAATTCCACAGGATCGAGTTTTGGCAATGCCACCACCAAAAAATAATAATTCTGGGTTCAAATCTTGATCCGGACCGTAAAGATTCAATTTCAAATTATTATTTAACCTGGCCGTTACCGTGAACTGACTGATCTTGCCAAATGAATTCATATTGCCATCTACCTTGTAAACATTATTCTGCCCGTAGGCAGAATGTATTTTACCGAATTTACCTTCGCTTTTTTCCGGTTTCAAAACAATGTTAATTGTTTTTTTGGTATTTCCGTCGTCGATTCCGGTCATTTCGGCTTCTTCACTCCGCTTGACGAATACCTGTATCTTTCCAATCATCTCGGCCGGAATTGTTTCGAGTGTCATTGTGGGATTGTTATTGAAAAAATCATCCCCGTTAACCATGACTGTTTCGATATTCTCACCGTCTATCTGAATCTTTCCGTCAAAGTTATAGAACCCGGCCATTTTTAAGACCAAATCTTTGGCGCTGGCGTTTTGGGACATTGCAATGGCACCGGCATTGTATACAAGTGTATCACCATTTTGAAAGGTCATTGGCAATTGTACAATTACTTCGACAGCTTGTAAGGGGACAGCTTCGGGTTTAAGATATATCATTCCCAGATCAAAATTGCGGGAGTTAATATTAAATGTCTTTTTAAATTTGGTGTAACCAATATATGTTACTTCAATTTTGAATTTCCCCTCTGATATATTGCCGGTATGAAACCAACCGGTGTTATCGGTTGTGATAAATGCAACGGTACTGTCCTGAAGGTCCTTTATGAATACATTGGCATTTATCAGTGGATCATGGTTATCACGTTCCATGACATAACCTTTGATACTACAATTTTTTTGGCCGGCGGGTGTGATTATTAAACAACACAGCCAAACGGAAAAGAAAATTAATAGTTTATGTATCTGGATCATCTCATTTATTTCGTGTTACTTTTTTATCATCAGGAAAGCGCCTCAGAAAAAAGTACAGGTGTAAAATAATGTAAATAGTGTAGTGTGTCAAATTATTTGCTTATAAAAATAGTAATATGGAGTGTGACCTGAAAACGATGTTTATTCATACAGGATTATAGCATCAATATAAAAAAGCAACGATCGGTTTTTTATCGAATCTTTTATTATTTATTGATAATATTGTGATTTTCATAAACCGAATTAATTTTTTGTATTATATTTTCACGGGTAGAAACTGAACATTAGGATAGCAGAAAGGTCATTCCATGAATCAAGCGGATATTTACGATGAAGTAGAAGACAAGGCGTTTAAAGAAGAAACGTTTTCCGGAAATCCACTGGCTGGAAAGACATTAAATCACTGTGCTTTTCAAAATTGTGATTTTAGCAATAGTGATCTCACTGAAACGAAATTTGCCGATTGTTCGTTTTCAATGTGTAATTTCAGTCCCATGAAAATGAATGGAAGTAAATTACATGATGTCGAATTTCTGGAGTGTAAACTCAGCGGGGTGGACTTTTCGCAATGCAGCCAGTTTATTTTGCGAATGAATTTTCGCGAATGCAAAATCCGAGGCTGTAATTTTTCCGGATTAAAACTCCGGAATACCATTTTTCAGAATTGTACAATCCATGATTCGGATTTTTTTGAGACTGATCTGAGTGGTTCCGATTTTACTGATTCTTCTTTTCAGAATACAATATTCCAAAAAACCAACCTTACAAAAACTCTCTTCCGAAACGCCGTCGGGTATGTGATTAATCCGCTTGAGAATAAGGTAACATCGGCAGTGTTTTCATTACCCGACGCGATGAACCTGCTAAGTCCTTTAGGCGTTATTGTTGAATAATAATCACATTCCTGTTCGGGAATGGGTGATTACTATTAATAATCCATACTGGGAACGAAGGTTTGCTTACGTTGGCTTTACTGTCTTTGAATACTGTTTGCATAATTGCTTAATCTTTCGTTATTTATTCATCATGTTGTGTTTAGAATAAACAGGGAAATTTTATGAAAAAAACCGCCATTTTAGTCCTGTGTGTTAGCCTGAGCGGATGCGGAACTGTTAAAAAGATACTCAAACGGGAACCGAAAGAAGAAGCGGCGCAAACGGTTCTGGAAGACAAAGCGGTCCCGTCGCCAAAGTCAACTTCCGGGCCGGCTGCCGGCGTTCTGCAAACTCCCTGCACCTTTTTGCCATCCTATAGGGATATAGGTGGTCCTCACCTGAAAATTGATTCGCTAAACACGGTTTTATATCTGGATTATAACGTACTGCAGGCAATTGAACGTTATATAGAATCTGAAAAAAAATCCGGGACGACCGATTCAATAAAGGGTAAATCGACGGTTCGGTATTATGCTACAAATTATTCGGCAAACGATTTACTGGCGGATGAAATCAGTCAGGAAAAAGCCCGGGAAAAACCTCATTTCAAAGGGATGTTTGATAGACATGGCCAGTTGCAGTCACTCGAATTTTTTGGTGAACAGAGCACTAACAAAACGGATATTAATAATCTAAAACCTCTTTATGCCAGTTACTGGGATATTTTAACAAATCGCCGTATTAATTATATGGATAATGACGGTAACCGCCCGGAACCGCATGTCAAATTTTATTCGGATCCCGCTAAAATTGTTCACCGCGTGGACTATTTAAACGGCAATAATGAAATCATAGCAACCGGCGATTTCACATTCGGTGTAAAACAGATGATTCTGGAACAGCGGATAGTATTTCCTAATGGTGGAAAACTAACCGATTTGCAACCGGATTTTTTTTACCGGCAATACGACCGGGTTGAGGCCGGCTGGGTGGTCAAATGTCTTTATGAGCAGAAGGACAAATTAAGCGATCTGATCATTATGCAGGACAATGGTGTGATTTTTTACCGGTATCGGTTCAATCATGAGAGTATCCGCAATCAGCGGATAACAGAGGCATTTGTTTATAATTCCGCCGATGAGATAGTCGGTCGTTATGAACTTTATTTTGATGATATCGGAGATCTGTTAAAGAAAATTCTGATTTCAGATGATCGAAAAATAGCCAGTTACTCAGTCTACACGGTTGACACAGAAAAATTAAAAATTATTGTCAATAACTTTGATCAATCGGGTAAACATATCAGTAGAATCTACAGGGATTTGTGATCAATAGACGCTTATATATCCTGGTAATTATTGGTTTTGCCGTACTGTTATTTTCCGGCTGTGGGAAAGATGAAGGGGATCATGCACCACCGGACGTGGCAATTACTGACCCGATCAATAATCAAACGGTGAACAGTATTCATTCAATCAAATGCACCGCCACTGACAACCAGGGAGTTATCGCGGTAAAAATTATAGTTGATGGCAAAATGCAAAATGCTAGTTCAGAATCCAAAACCGGTTTCAAATATCAATGGAACACCACCGACCAAGAAGATTCAAGTTTGCATGTTATTACCGCCCAGGCGTTTGATGCTTCCGACAATATCGGTTTGTCCGATACGGTGATTTGTATTGTTGATAATCGCGGAATAGCGCCGGTTGCGGTGGTTTTGTCAGAACCGCAGAATGTGGGAAAGCATTCGATGACTTTGAACTGGACGCGGAGTATTGATAAGGATTTTCAGGAATATCGCCTGTACCGGAACAGCAACAATAGTTGGACCGGTTCCGAGGTGCTGGTTTTGGCAATTCAAAATCCGGGGCAGACGGTCTATGTTGATAACGGTTTAAATGCCGATTCCAGTTGGGTTACTCCTTGGGGTTTGGATGAAAATAAAAACTACTATTACCAGTTGCAGGTTGTTGATACAGCAGACTTCTCAAGCAATAGTAATGTTGTCAGCGCCTTGACAAAGTTACCTGAACCGGTTGTACTTAAAGAGACATACTCGGCAACAAAATTATCGGCTATGGTCTCGTGGTACAAATCGACTGAGGACGTAAACTATTACCGGATTCATCGCAATCGTCTGTCAACAGTGGGGAGCAGTCTGTCCGATTCGGTTGGCATTGCATTAGGTACGCAGAGCAGTTTTATTGATACCGGGCTGACTTCTTTAACATCTTATTATTATAAAGTATTTGTCGTTGACGATGCGGGTTATGCATCGGGCAGCAATGTAATCCAGATTGGAACCGGCGGCATTGGTGATGTGACCATGCATGTGCCAGTCGGGGACCAGGTAAAGAAACATTCGATAGAATTACACTGGTCAAAAAGTAAAGAAGAAGATGATTGTGAATATCGCCTGTATCGGTCTGCAAGCAGTGGGGTGTCAAGTGCTGATGAACATTTGGCAACGGTATATCAGAAGGAAGATACGGTATATACGGATACCGGTTTACAGGATGATCGACCTTATTATTATGTGGTTTATCTTGTTGATAGCGAGAATAATATTACGAAAAGTAACGAAATCAGCGTCAAAACCATGCGGCTACAGCCGAGTCCTTTGTCGGTTAAATCGGTGGAGAAATACCAGGCGACGATCAACTGGGAGAGGTACCCGGATGATGATTTCGCCGGATACTTTTTATATCGTTCCGACCAGATAAATTTTGATACCAGCGCTGCAGATATAAAGCATATATTTCATAATCCGACGGTGGTGGAATATGTCGATGAAAATTTGAATCTGGACACCCAATATTTTTACCAATTGTTCATTGCGGATACATTTGGCACAAAAGCCGGATCGGATATCTCGCTACAAACTAAGAGTATCGAGCGGATTGAAATAAAGGAAATTACGGCTATCGATGATTCCTTTTTTCGCCTGGTATATACCATGAACAGGGAAGACAAGGATTTTCAATATTACTCAATTCACCGTGGCGACAACAGTGATGTCGGTCGCACGGACCTTCAGGTCGGAACGGCGTCCGTCCGATCGGATACGGTATTCGACGATCCGGTTACCGCTGTCCAGAATTCGCAGTACTATTATCGGGTTTATGTCGTTGACAGCAGAGATAATTCATCAGCCGGTAGTAATGTCGTTGGCGACACGCTGAATACCGCACCGGTGCCAGTAACGTTGACTTTTGCAGGATATACGACGACATCCATTCAATTGTGTTGGAGTCTGGATGAGAATGATGATTTCTCTGTTTATGAACTCTATCGTAGTACAAAAAGTGAATTTACAAATAAGTCGAAAAATGTTCTCAAAGTGGCCACAATATCCAATAAAAATACGACCAATTATACCGAAAGCAACCTCCCCAGTGGCGCACTGTACTATTATTGTGTCTATGTGGTTGACATTGGCGGAAAATCTTCCGCCAGTAATATTGTAAGAGCGGACACAATGCCCTAGAATCGTAGTATGATGATAAAATATAAATACAAATTGATTATATTTTCTCTTCAAATAGCAGGGTTGTTGGGATTTTTTATTCAATGCGGCAATGAATCAGCGAAAACAGTTACGTCACTTGGATTTACAGGTGAACAGTATCTCGAGATTTCCAATAATGCATCCATTAAGTCGCTTGTTTCCGATGATTTTGCTATAGAAATATGGGCTGGCGGTGATAGTAGTCAGGCGATTGTTGCCCGGACTTTAATTATGCTTGGAAACAATGAAGGTGGCAATGAAATTGCCATCTACCAGGGTGCAATTGATTCTAGTCTGGTAATGGTATATATCGATGACAGTCGATTCGGAATGTTTAACGTAAACGGGCTGGACTGGACCTCCGGGGAACAGCATTACTTATGTTTGTCCAGGGCTGATAATTTCTTCTCATTTTATTTTGATGGCCGACGGTTAAAGTCGGTTTCATTGGAAAATACGGATCTGGATATTGGTTCGAGCAATATGCTGATTGGTGCTGATTATGATCTGCCCGGCGTCAACAGTAATCCGGGGAATTATTGGGTTGGAACAATTGATGAAATTCGAATATGGACGAAAGCACTCCAATCTTCGGAAGTCAGTTTTCACAATAAATATCCCAATAAATTAACCGAGCACTATTCTTCAAACGGCCTAGAACCATTAATCGGAATATGGCGCTTTAATAGTGAGCAGACCGGTTTTATTCCGGACGAAAGTGGAAACGGGAACGATGCCGTTATTCGGGGCAATAGCGAATCGCTTTTTTGGGTGAGTGAATAATTCTGTAGAGAACATCTCTATGTTATAATCTATAAATAATTGTAAAAATACTCGGTTTCTGTGATATATCTCAACTCTACAAAGAGCGATGTTTTGTAGATTATCCTAGATTTTTAAAGAATTTATCCCTAACCCTCACTACCCTCTAGTCCGGTGTGACCCCATCACACTGGACTTTTCTTTAACGTTGGATGTGTCGGATATACTCGGGATCAGTCCCGCAACAACCGCCAATAATTCTA
>CAZAKB010000116.1:0-9628 GCA_964485475.1 uncultured bacterium | reverse complement strand
TTTCCAAATCATTTTATTGAAAGATTTCCAAACAAACAGTATATTCAATACATTAAATGTTATTGATGTAGTATCATACAGAGGGGACCATTACTATGAATTTTACTGGAAGAACAAGTCGAGTGACCCTGGAGAACGATTTGCCTGGCCTAACACACTTTTTTCGATCATTATTGTGTCTGATTCTACTGCAATTTTTCTGCATATCAACTGTCACTGCTGCACCAAAACCCGATACGAAACCACCCAAAATTAAAATCCTCACACCGGTAGCCGGATATACCGCGACCGGTCCCATGCGAATTGTCACAACGGTTAAAGATAACCAGGGAATTATGAAAGTTAGTTTTCGGGTCGACGACGAAATCGTCGAAGAAGTTTACAATCCACCTTATGAAATCATTTTAAATATGGGATACTGGGCAGACGGAATGATTCACCGGATTTTAGCTACAGCTACTGATAATTCCGAAAATACCGCACTCTCCCAGGAAATTCCGGTAACCGTCCTGGAAAGCGCCTATACATCACCTTTCCTGGTCTACCCTTCTGATCAAATGATTATAAAAAGCCGTAGCCAGATTTTATTGAAATGGAAAAATTTGTACGGCGCGAAAAATTATACTATTGCCATCGCCAAAGATCGTACATTTAAGAACATTGCATTGACGTATAGTGTTACCGACACGTTCTTAATCACCGAGCCATTGACCATCGGGCATTATTATTGGGCAGTAACTTCGCAAAATCCGGCAGAAAAGTGGAGCAAGTGGAGTATTATCCGTGAATTTTCAATCGAGCCACCCCTGCCTCCAGAATTAATTGGACCCAAAAATAAATTTTATTACAAAAGTACCGAAACACCACGATTGGTATGGCACAAGTCAAAATTCGCCAGTGAATACGAAGTTAAAGTAGTAACCTCCATCAATCCCGACTATGTCGAATACTCAAAACTGGTTATGGATACATTTACGGTCGTTTCCGGGCTGCCTGAAGGTTGGCACCAATGGTCTGTCCGTCCGAAAAATAAAGGTGGAATTTATGGAGAATGGTGTACACCAATGGAATTTCATACCAACGATCCGGAAGTAACTCAGTTTGTAAAAGTTGCCGCCGGTGAATTCACTTCCGGAAGAGAAAATATCATTCAAAAAATTAATTACGACTTTGAAATTATGAAGTACCCGGTCACCTGCCGACAGTACCTGAATTTCATGAATCAGGCCTATTGCCGGAATGCAATCGATAAAAACGGCTACGGACATTATACCGGTGATGAATTTAAACCCGCCGGTGAGTATAAATTCATCGACGTCAAAGAAAAGAAAAAAGAGATTGGTGACATCCTCTTTGACGACGAAAAAGGCTATTTCATCCTGGAAGATGATGAATATCTGGACCATCCGATCGGTGATATCTCGTGGTTTGGCGCCGATGCTTTCGCGAAATGGTACAAGCTCGAACTGGCAACCGAAGAAGAGTGGGAAAAAACCGCTCGTGGCCGAACGGGTTTTGATTTTCCCTGGGGTAACACGATCGATTGTCAAAATGCCAACATCGCCGGCTGTATGAAACGTGGTTTTTCAGCATCCACTACTCCGGTTGGAAAATTCAACGGTGAAGATGAAACAATGAATAGCCCCAGTCCATACGGCGCCTATGACATGACCGGAAATGTCTGGGAATGGACAAACTCCTGGTACGGTGGCAATTTTCGCAGCTATCGGGTAATCAAGGGCGGCAGTTATCATGAATCCAAAGGGGTCAAGGCAAATTTGGAAAGTCTTTCCGTCTGGTACCGCTATTGGATTGATCCCCAAAGTACCTCCGGTAAATATGGATCTGCGGTTGGATTTCGCTGTGTATTAAAGAAATAACCAGAATAATTATAGTATTAAAGGTCTCCGGTAAAAAATCGGAGACCTTATTTTTTACTTTTTAATTATTCTCAAACTCAGTACAATATCAATTATTGTAAAAGGATATGGACCATTAATTGAAAATACCATTTAAAAGAAAGCTGCAGATTGGCCAACGGATGATTTCGTCAGTAAAAGGTCCGCTTTCAACGTCACTGTTTATTACCCGGAAATGCAATTTGAATTGTCCTTACTGCCGGGCTATCCGGCACAAATGGAAAGACCTGGATACGGATAAATGGTTTTCAGTAATCGACAAACTCCACGCCTGGGGAATTCGTCTCTATTCCATTACCGGCGGCGAGCCAATGATTCGCAAGGATATCTGTGATATTATTGACCATATTTCCCATGATCGTAAAGCAGTTCCGTGGTTGATTTCAAATTTTACAACAATGACAGAAAATACAATCAACCAACTGGCGGATGCCGGATTATTGTTTCTGACGGCCTCCCTTGACTCACTGACTGAGATCGGTGTCAAATCCGACGGCTCTGTTCTGGATTTGCTGGAATATGCCAAATCCAAAGGCATCATCTGTTCGACAATTACGGTTATTCATCGGGATAATATCCATGAAATTCCTGACATTATGCATAAAATCACTGAACGGGGAATCATTTTTGATACTGGCTTTTTCCAGCATGTTGGAGGTCTTTTTTCATCCTCAGAGTTTGGTTTAAAGGTTCAGGATTTCGCACTGCTCGAAGACCTTCGTAAACAGATGAGAACTCATAAATTAAAGACCGGGTTGGTTGCTCCCAGCTGGGGATATTTGAATTCTGACTTAAATATGTATCAGAAAATGAACTGGAAGTGCCCTTCAGAAAAAGATACTTTTCTGGTTGTCAATAACGATGGTCGCCTCATGCCCTGCCAGGAATATACAAGCAATATAAATGTGTTAGATATTGAGAACTTAAATGATCCAAATTGGCGCCGCGAAAAAGCCAAAATTGTCAATCATTGTACCGGCTGTTTTTATGGCTGTTATTACCAGAAAGTGAATATAAGCCCTCTGGATGCATTACTCGATTTATACACGATGGTAAAAATATAGGACATGCGATGAAACTTGAAGATTTGGGTTTTTCTACCTGGTTTCAGGAAAACAACGATTCAGAACTGCTACAATCGACACAGCCGGCACGGGTGATATCCGTATCCCGGAACCAGTATATGGTTAAAAACGAACTCGGAGAAATACCAGCTGAGGTCACCGGTAAGCTGATATTTAACGCCGAATCTGCTCTTGATTATCCCACGGTCGGTGATTGGGTATATGCCGAATATTTTGACGATAACGCATTTGCAGTTATCCACAAACTATTTCCCAGAAAAACTGTCCTGAAACGGAAAACACCGGGGAAAAATATCGACTTTCAGCTAATTGCGGCCAATATCGACGTCGCCCTGATAATGCAATCTTTGGATCAAAATTACAATCTTCCACGGCTCGAACGGTACTTGGTCATGATCAACGAAGCCGGAATTGAACCCTATATATTGCTAAGTAAACTCGATCTGGTTTCAAGTAGTGAAATTGATGAAAAATTGACAGAAATCAGGCAACGAACCGGGCAGAAAAATGTCGTTACCTTCAGCAATTTAAATCGCAACGGATTGAGTGACGTCGCAGAAATACTGGAATTTGGCAATACTTATTGTCTGCTGGGTTCATCGGGAGTTGGTAAAAGTACTCTAATCAATTCCCTGATTGGAGAAGATATTATTAAAACTCAATCAGTTCGTGAGTTCGATAGTCGTGGGCGGCATACAACGTCAGGTAGACAGATGTTGTTACTAGAAAATGGAGCATTGATTATCGACACACCGGGGATGCGTGAACTGGGAAATTTTGAAGTCGATGCAGGAATCAGCGAAACCTTCAGTGAAATTGATGAGATCGCCTTGTTGTGTAAATTTTCCGATTGCACACACGAACATGAGAAGGGTTGCGCAGTTCTAAAAGCATTAAAAGAGGAAATAATATCACGGGACCGTTATCGTAACTATATTAAAATGAAAAAAGAAGCAACCTTTTATGAAATGTCTTATCTCGAAAAAAGGCAGAGGGATAAAAATTTTGGGAAAATGGTTAAGAATGTGATGAAAAACAACAAAAATAAGTCTTGATCATTGGTATATTAGATGCATGAAATTTTCACACACTCCTATTTTCCTGACATTAATATTTTTACTATACTCTCAATCCTGTAATCACTCCAATTGGGATTTTTCAAACAGGTCCTTTCTGCGCCGGTTATCAAGCATGGAATACCAAATTGATAATCAGGTTGTAAAACTTGAAAAAGGAACGTGTGTAAAAGAAATCGTACCCGGAGCTGCATCAAAACTCAGAGTCAATCTGAGCGAATGGCTGGCGTTGGGCGATTTAAATTGTGATCATCAATCCGACGCAGTGGTTATTTTGACCGCGAACATGGGTGGTTCCGGAACATTTTATTATTTAATACCAGTAATAAAACAACAGGATAAAACTGTCGCACTAGAATCAATTCTGCTTGGTGATCGAATATCAATGGTGGCATTAGACATTCAGGACGGACAAATCAACGTCGTCTATTTTGATCGCGAGATTGGGGATTCAATGACAAGTTCACCATCGGTTGAAATCCAACGTCGTTTTACATTAAGTAATAATACCTTGTCCATGTTGTAGTAAATCATACAATAATTTTTAGGTGTATATGAAATATTTAAATTTTATTTTAATAACACTTTTATTTATACTGCGGTGTGAACTTTTTGATACCTTCGATGAAGAGTGGTACGCTGAAAACGCGGAGGACTTTGCACTTCAGGTAATCGACACCTATTGTACGAAAGATATTGAGACATTTACATCATATTTACCCAATAAAATTAACTGGTGTGAAGCAGACGAAAAACCGGTTGGTATTTCTAAGTTCGATGTGGAAAAGCATTTTTCAAATTTATTAAATGATACCATAACAATAGAAGATTATAAGGATCACTACAATTATTACGTCTTGACTTACGATGACTATAATAATAAACAATGGGTCAAAGATATCCATTACTGGGAGCCCGATGATCAGGATTTTCTATTCATCGGCAATAATTTGAAGGAAGAACAATATCCTGAGTTAATTCATAATGATCTGTTGATTTTCTTTGTTCGATATGGAAATTCAAAATGGAAAATCAGGGCTTTCTGGGGATAAAATCCTGTCACCGAATAATTAATGACATCAAATAAAAAAGTTATACTTTTCATTTTTATTCTATTCACCTTTCAATTTTACTATTGTGTGTACAATAATAATGTAGAAAATCTTAAAGTTCAATATTTCATTGCCATTTCAGATGCTAAAATCGCTGAACCGGCTGAAATATATCCAAATCTTATCCCTATTCTGGAAACCAATTGTTATCTGTTCTGGAAAGACAAACGGGTATTGGTCGCAACCTGGACAAAATATCCTGACGTTTATCGAGTTTTGGATACACTCACCATTGTCCGGGGAGATGTCTGGGTAACTGTGGTTCCTGAAATAAGGGACTGGTTTCAATCGAATGGCGCTGTTGCTGACACCGTGTTGCGGATTGAGCAATTGCTAGGCCTTCCACCCTGCTCCGATTATTCTTACTTTATTGAGATGTGGGTAGATCCGGCCGATCTGTTTCGCCCGGCACCGGACAACGAAATTACAGACAAGATCTGTGAACTTGATTTTCCTGCCGGAACTGATGAAAGCTATAAACAGTGGTTCAGAAACAATTCACAGCACTCCTACACACCATCGGGCTATCCGTGGACTCGTTTGGGCTATACGTATGATTGGGGTCCATCGGAATCGGAAATTGGCCTATCAGAGTTTGTCATTAAAAATGGTTCGATCATCATTGTGAAATCCGTCGTTTCAACAAAATCATACCTAAATACTTTAAAATAATTGATTCCTCACTTGTTTTTATCCGATAATTTTCTATAATTAACACAACTGCGAGTTTGCTTCTTTGATCGCGGATTGTGGGTAAAATTTTCTTAAAATCGTCGAATTGATCCGGCAGTCAAACTGAATCAAATCACGACTCTGTATTTGTACTGCCGAATTTACACTATCACACAAGATTGGAGTAAAACATGTGTGGAATTGTCGCTGTATTAAACAGCACTGAAAGCCTGGACAGTCTACGTCCCCGATTGTTATCCCATGCAAAATTATTGAGGCATCGTGGACCCGATTGGAGTGGACTTCACGTCCAGCAAATTAATAAAAATGGTTCAACACTTATAAGCAACGTCCTCGCCCATGAACGTCTGGCAATTGTCGATCCGGAAGGCGGTGCTCAACCGCTTTTAAACGAAGAGCGAAATCTTGCCCTGGCGGTCAACGGTGAAATTTACAACCATGAAAACCTGCAGTTAACGTTACAGAACCAACACCATTTTGCCACTCGTTCGGATTGTGAAATCATTATCCATATGTATGAAGAAAAAGGTGTTGATCTGGTCGCGGAACTTGACGGCGTATTTGCATTTGTTTTATCGGACGAAAAGACCGGCGATTTTATTGCAGCCCGTGATCCGATTGGTGTTGTTCCCCTGTTCTGGGGCTGGGGGCCTGATGGCAGCACCTGGTTTGCCTCGGAAATGAAAGCATTGAAGGATATTTGTCTGCGATTCGAGCCCTTCCCACCCGGACATGTTTATTCCAATGGTGAATTAAAACGCTACTATGATCCCCGATGGCGGCATGTGGAAAACATTCCGACTGATAAGCTGGATGTCGAAAAATTGAAAAAGACTTTCGAAGAAGCCGTCGTTAAACGATTGATGTGTGATGTCCCCTTTGGCGTACTGTTATCCGGTGGTCTGGATTCATCGCTGGTCTCGGCGATTGTCAGCCGACATTCAGAAATGCGGGTTGAGGATCATGAACGAAGTCGCGCCTGGTGGCCACGTGTTCACTCGTTTTGTATCGGTCTGAAAGGAGCACCGGATTTTGAAAATGCACGCAAAGTCGCTGAATTCCTGGGCACTGTCCATCACGAACTTGAATACACACTCCAGGAAGGTCTTGATGCTCTTTCCGATGTGATCTATCATATCGAAACCTATGATGTCACAACAGTACGAGCTTCAACACCCATGTACTTGATGGCTCGTAAGATCAAGGCTATGGGAATCAAAATGGTTTTTACTGGTGAAGGAGCCGATGAGATTTTTGGAGGTTATCTCTATTTTCATAAAGCACCCAATCCGGAAGAATTTTACAGAGAAACTGTAAGAAAAGTTGAAAAACTGCATTATTATGATTGTCTGCGGGCCAACAAATCTATGGCTGCCTGGGGAATCGAAGCCCGGGTTCCATTCCTGGATAAAGCGTTTCTTGACGTAGCAATGAACCTTGATCCCAAATATAAAATGATCAACAAGGCCGAAGGCCGCATGGAAAAATACCTGATGCGTTCCGCGTTCGATGATGCCGAGAATCCCTACTTGCCAGAAAGCATTCTTTGGCGTCAGAAAGAACAGTTTTCAGACGGCGTCGGTTATGGCTGGATCGATGGCTTGAAAAACTATGCTGAAAGCAAAGTCAGTAATGAGATGTTCAGAAACCGTGCTTTTCGTTTCCCCGTAAACCTACCGGTAAGCAAAGAAGCCTACCTCTATCGAATGATTTTTGAGGAACATTTCCCTGAGCCTGCCTCTATTCAGGCCGTGTTTGTGGAACCCAGCATCGCGTGTAGTACTGCTATCGCATTGGAATGGGAAAAAGCCTGGAAAGACAAGGCTGATCCTTCCGGGCGGGCTATTGAGGTACATACGGACGCCTATTAGTGGCCGTATCCAGGAATAATCCCCAACCCTTCAAGAATCAGACCAAATTTTTCGGAAGATTTAAAAAACTTGTTCATTCCATTTTAATTGCCTAAACTATGTTAGTGATTATTAACTAACGTGATTTTACAATGGAATTTACTAAAAGACAAAAGCAAATCATCAATACCTCAATTAATTTAATCGCCGGCAGCGGTATTCAGTCGCTGACCATAAAAAATATTGCTATTGAAATCGGTATTTCCGAACCAGCAATCTATCGGCATTTCAAAAGTAAATTCGATATTATCTATACAATTATGGAGTATTTTGATTCCTACTCTTTGGAAGTTTGTGAAAAAATCGAAACCTCAAATCTCGATGCGTTGGGCAGAATCAATTTGTTTTTTCAGAACCGTTACCGGTTCTTTGCGGATCATCCGGAATTGACAAAAGTAATGTTTTCCGAAGAAGCTTTTCAGTATGATTCCCAACTATCCGAAAAAGTCATGGGTATCATGCACCAGCACCGGGAAATACTGCTCCTGATTATCGACCAGGGACAAAAGGAAAAACTCATTCGCAGCGATATCAGTTTTGATCATCTCTTCCACTTGGTCATCGGCCCAATGCGCCTATTGGTGGACCGTTGGTGCTTCAGTAGCTTTTCCTTTGATATTTACAGCCAGGGAATGGCGCTTTGGAATGCAACTAAACTAATATTGTAAAAAAATTTAGACTGTTATGTTAGTTAATATTAACAAACCATAAGGACAACCATAGATGAAACGACAGATTATCAAAATCAATGAGGGAAAATGTACCGGTTGCGGGCTCTGCATACCCAATTGTCCAGAAGGGGCCTTACAGATAATTGATGGCAAAGCCCGCCTGATCAGTGATCTTTTCTGCGATGGACTCGGTGCCTGTATCGGAAATTGCCCGGAGAACGCAATCACGACTGAAGAACGGGAAGCTGAACCATATAACGAAGAAATTGTAATGGAAAACATTATTGCCACTGGGCCAAATACAATCAGAGCCCATTTAAAACACCTCTTGGAACATGGTGAATTTGGATTTTATCAGGAAGCGAAAGACATTCTTGTGAAAAAAGGTTTGCCGATTCCAGAAATCAAAGAAACCAGTCAGGCCTGTGCTGGTGGTTGCCCCGGCATTGCTGCCCAGACAATTGAAACAACGAACATCTCCAACTCTACTCCGGAAAATATTCAAAGCCAACTGCGTCAATGGCCGGTGCAATTGCAGCTCGTCAATTCCAATGCGGCCTATTTTGACAACGCCGATCTATTGATTGCTGCAGATTGCGTCCCGTTTGCTTATGCTAATTTTCACGAGCGCTATGTCAAAGGAAAAATCGTCATTATTTTCTGTCCAAAACTGGACCAGACCACTCCCCAATACATTGAAAAACTTGCGAGAATATTTTCGACACACACGGTAAAATCAATTACCCTCATCCGCATGGAAGTACCCTGTTGCGGCGGCACTGAAATCATTATTCAGCGCGCCCTGGAACAAGCGGGAAAAACCATGATGGTAAAAGTCAACGTCATATCAATTAAAGGAGATATACTATGAAACCGATTAATAACGGAAAATTGTCCGCCCTGCTGGACTACCAGAAAAATGCCGTAGTCAGCCGGGAATTAATAAAAAAAGCAACTGGTAGTGTAACGCTTTTTGCTTTTGATAAAGATCAGGGGCTCAGCGAACATTCGGCGCCTTTCGACGCATTAGTTCAAATTCTGGATGGTGAAATGGAAATCACAATTTCCGGGAAACCATATCCGGTAAAATCCGGCGAATTCATCATCATGCCGGCCAATGATCCACATGCACTAAATGCCATGACACCGGTAAAAATGCTAT
>CAZAKB010000115.1:0-9684 GCA_964485475.1 uncultured bacterium | reverse complement strand
CCCAGACAGGTGCGAATCTGCCCGACGTAGATACCATTCTTAAAAAATTGCTTAAAAAACCGTTTGGCTATCTCATCATGCAGTTCTTTACGCTGAACGGGCCCAAAAATATTGGCAAAATAGCTCTGCACCAGCCCCGTAGTGGTGGTTGTCCCCTTGCTCATGACATTACCTTCGCGAAAGAGATTAAATGCTTTATCCACCGAATCAAAGCGCTCGATAATCGGATGCTGCTTATCAACTTCTTCATAATTATTAGCGTAAAAAATATAATCCACCGGAACGCCTTTGGTGATATTAGCCAGCGTTGTTACTGGTAATACAATTCGCGCATTGGTCTGCCCGGCACTCATGATGATTGCCCGGTCCAGCTGACCAAAAGCATAGCCAGGGTGAAGGTCATCCAACCGTAAAAACGCACCGATTTCGGTTCCGTAGGCAACAATATCACCATTCTGATCAATGCCAATCGAGCCCATATCATCTGCGATGATTGTCAAATCTTTAATATGTTCATCTCCAAGTTTACGAAAAGCCTCAAGTGATTCGGATTTGCCGGCACCGGAATCACCGATCAGGAGCACATTGGCGCGTTTACTATTTTTCAACAGAATTTGGACCAGGGCGCCATGAAACGGCATATTGCCTTTTTTCATCACAATCAGGTTATGCAAGGTCAGAATCATTTTTTTCAAATAGCCAAAATAGCCGAATTCCGCATCCCTGGGAACCACACCCACAAACAGGTTGTTCTCTTTATCTTCATAGAAAACAGTCGGCAATTCGCCAAATTCTTTCAGCGTTGCACTTTCCACACCGTAGAGATAAATACCGTCCGGTGGGGTCTCCAGATCATCGTCAGTAGCCAGCTGAAAGAGGTTGCTGAGCGCGAAACCGAGTCCATAGAAACATTCATGAATGTACACATGAATGATCAGCCCCCCCACTTTTACCGGAAAACAGAGCCACTCACGGTCGTCAAGTTTCACATTGCTGATCGGGTTCTTTGCCACTTCCAAAAAAGCACCGCGCCGTTTATTGTTCGGCGGTTCCAGGATCAATGGTGGGTAGAGCAAGACCTGGCGAATCACGGATACATCTTTTAGAACGTCATATTTTTTATTGAAAAACGTGTGCTTCAATGGAATGGCAATCGTAGCCACTTCGGCACCGGCATGGACTTGGCGATAGACCCGCGGATGTTTCAGCGTAATGTTTTCCTGGATGTCCCGATAAGCCTGGAGCACTAGGTGCACCAAACGCTCAACAGTTGTATTAAACGTGCGATAAGGTCGCTTATCGTAACTCTCCCCTTCTGAATCACAAATGATAAACCGGTCGAAACTCCGCCAATAATTATAGAGCTGCTCTACAAATTCATTCAACAATTCCGTGTCCCGGAAAAATACATCCGACCCTTTAACTACCCCGGGAACCAGTGACGAATCCAACTTGGTCAGATAATATAGCGTTTTGTACAACAGCATACGATCAGCGTCGGAAATTTTTGATTTCCCAAAAATCCCCAGAATCGGTGACTGTTTAGCGACCAGCCGGTCCAGGTATTTTTTTAGAATTTCTTTGAAGAGGTCGCTTTCAAAGAGTTCCTCAATCGAATCGGCTATCCGGTCTTTGACACCGATGATTATCTTTTTTTCAATTATTTTTGATGGAAATTTACTCATAACATACTCTCTGTATTATCAATGATTAGGGTCTAATTTAGTATCAACAGGGAATTATTCAATTCCCTTTTCAAAAATATTCACTATTTTACAGAAAATCATAAGGTGCATAATGACAGATAATACTATGAAAAAAGTCGGACAAACGGAAAACTACCTATATGGCCCCCGTAAAATTCTCCTTTGTGGATATTCTGCAGATGAGATTAATCACTTTCAGAATATTCTGAAAGAAGCACAACTGTCAGACGTTGCATTAATCGCTGCCAATACGGAATCCCTGTCTTATGAATTAAAAGAACTTTTCTTACAAAAAGATAAAAGTGGTTTTGATGGGCATTCTGTAATGCAACGAGCCACAATCCTGGCCGGGATTACCGAGAAAGAATTGCATGATATACTTAATACATATCGCTCCAGTGGTTTACCCAGACAATTCTGGGCAACACTGACCCCGGTCTCAGAAAATTGGACTTTGCAGGATTTGCTGGAAGAACTGCGAAAAGAAAATGAAGCGATTCGGAAGCAGCAATACTCCAAAAACTGAAATCAGCGCCAGAAAACCTCAATCGCCTTGTGCAGGCATTTCACTTCAATGGGTGTTATTCCCATTAATTCACCATCCGGTGTCAGTACTTTTGGAATTCCTGTTTCTACAATAATCTCTTTTGCCTTAAATGTTTCCACCTCATCGATATAAATATGCTCGCCGGTGAATATTTTTGGAAAGGCCTTGAGTAATTTTACCCGACTCAGTTTACCTAAAAGTGTTACATCCAGGAAGCCATCATCAATTTCCGCCGACGGTGCCATCAGGAAATTTGAGGTCCAGCGGGTATTCGAGATTTCAACAAAGATATTATCCCGCTCGTATTTTTCACCATCAATAGTAATGGTCAACGGATAACTATTCAGAAAAATGGTTTTTTGAAGCACACCGATAGTATAGGACATATTGCCCAGAGATTTTAGTTTATGAGCGATTTCGGTAACATCGGCCACGAATCCGAGTCCCAAAATGTTCAGATAGTAATAGGATTCGCCGTGAGTGGTAAATTGACCGACATCCACTTTACGGAGTTTCTGCAACGCAATGATATCAATTGCATCTTTCCAATGCGTATTATGCAGATCCAGATCACGGGCAAAAGCATTACCGGTTCCAACCGGTAAAACACCCAGGGGAATTTTCTTTTTAGACTCATTCCGATAGTAGCCATTTATTACTTCGTACAACGTACCATCACCGCCAGCGGCTACAACACCGTCATATTGATTTAAATCTGCTTCCGCTACAATCTGAATCCCATGTTCATGATAATCCGTCGTTCGCAGATCGAACTGGATACCCTTTTCCTGGAAATAGGCTTCCACTTCCGGCAGAATTTTCTGAGCTCTTCCGTGCCCGGCAAACGGGTTGTAGACCAGTAATACTTTCATTCATTCCCCCAAAAATTAAACGTCATAACCGAATATAAATAGACCACTAATGGAATCATATGAAAAAGATTGAAGACATCAAAGGACGATCTTCAGGAACTTCGGCAGAATAGTATATTCACAAGGCGGCGTACCGATAATCTCGCCATCTGTTTCGACGGCCACCCTGAGATTATTATCGGATAAACTCAACGTATAGCCCTCGTGATATTCAGCATTGGCCTTTTTTAACACCGTTCCCAAATACAATGCCGGTATATACCCGAGTGTTTTTAAGGTCCCCATTTTCCCAATTAATGCAATATGTAAATTGCCGTCGTCATAAGTTGACGGGATTCCGTAGTTCATTCCACCACCGAAATAGGCACATTTAAAGACGGTTAGATTTTTTAACTCACGATTAATGTGTTCAATCTGATCGATGCGGATATCAGCCGTGAAATTTCCAAAGGAAAACACATTTCGAACACCGGCAAATAGCGCCGCAACATCGACATTCAGCCGTTTCAGGAAAGACATGAAAGCCGTTTTTCGATTAAATGCCACAATCGATTCGCTGATGACGCCCACGCTGGAATTTGCCAGAAAATACCGGGAAATCCTGTTCCCGTTAACATCATCGCAGATGACTTTCACCACATCCACGAGATAGGACTTTTCTGATAATACACGATCCGCCAGTGGAAGCCGGTTTGGAAACATTTTCTCCACATCGCAGCTGCTGCCAGCACCCAGGAAGACCAGTTGAATCTCGGGATCAATCAGGCGGTCTTCCTGAATAATACCATTTAATACCTCATTCAGTGTCCCGTCACCGCCAAAAACAATAATTCGTTTCACATCATTTTTAACCGCCTCAGCAGCCAGATCACAGGCATGTCCCGGATATTCCGTTGGATGATAATCGATGGCAAATTTTTGAGTTACCGCATCTTCAAAAAAACTCTGCCAGCGCTTTCGGGCTTTGCCACCGCCAGCCAGTAAATTGACAATGAAAAAGATTTTTGGTTTTTGGGTCAATGCAGCGATAAATCCTCCCATACCAGTGCCTGCCTCAGATGTTTAACCATGTCATCCCGTTCGGGGTCATCGGGCTTGAAAACAGTATAAAAATTGACGGGAATTGACAATCCCCAGAATTTATCAAAGATTTCCGCCTGGGGCGAATTGACGGGGTATCCGCACCGGAAGAACCGATACTTTCGGCGATTATTGTGGATTGCCAACTTCAATAATCCGGCAGCAGCATCTCGGCAACCATTCTCAAAGACGAGATGACGAATTACCAGTTCCGATAAGGGCTGTCCCTCTGGCGGCACCAGGCGCAATGGACTCATGATTTTTTTCAAGAAAGCAAACTTACCACCATAGCGGCTGATTACTGTGTTCTTAAATTGTGATTGGTCCCAGAGACTGATAGCCGCCACAAGTGTACTTTTATCAAACGCCAACCAAGTATTGCCTAATGTAAAATCTTTCTGTTCGTAAAGAGAAGATAGATGGTCAACGGTCCAGTTTGGCTTTAATTCATAACCGGCATAGAATCGCTGGTACAATTCGGCCATTTTGTGGATATCGGTTTGAGTCGCCGGGCGGAAACGATATTTTTTACCCAGTCGTAGAAAGGGCAACGGAAAAATGTTTTTTACGCGATATTTGCTAACCAGATCGAAGGCTGGAATTCCGGCCCGGCCGGACAACAACGCTTCCATGGCACGATTGGCTCCAATCACCAGGATAAAACCAAGTTTAATCGGCGTATTCATCAGGTAATCCATCGTATGTTTCATGAGACGAAACGCTAGCAATGTATTCTCAGCCGGATTCTCGATTTTAATCCCGCCAATATAAGCGACTGAAACCGGTTTCCCCTGGTATTCCATGGTTCGGAAAACAATTCCTACTGTACCAATTATCCGATTGTTTTTTTCGGCAACAAATATTACCGGTTTTTCGCCCAATAATTCATCCAGATAAAAATAATCCGGAGTGCGGTCATTGTTCACAGCCAGACTCGCATCCATGGGAGCCTGTCGGGAGATATCCAGGAGCGCCTGATTATCCTCTTTTGCCGCGACACGAATTAGCATTTGCACCTGTGGTTATGGTTGTTGTTGATTTTAAATCAAGCAGGAAAAAGATGCAAGATTAAATATGCAAACACAACCATAACAAACCGGAAAAACCATCCGATGATAATCAGGAATAGCAGCAATGATTTCACCATTCGTTTTTATTTAATTCTTTGTATATTTGGGCATGAAAATATTTGTCATTATTCTGATTGCATCGATTCAATTTCTTGCTGCAAACACATCAGCAGATAGCCTGTCACAATTAATTAAACAGAGCGAGGGTGCTGAAAAAGTTACCCTGACAATTCAGTTAGCCAACCAACTATCCTACCAATCCAGGCAGTCGGCTATCCCTGTATTTCTCAATGCCGTTGCATTTGCCAGATCAATTAATGATAAAAAAGCCATTGGGGACGCTCTGTATGCCGCCGGAGATAATTTCTACCACTTTGGATTGCAGGATACTGTGCTTATATATATGCAGAAATCGTTGGAAATTGCCCAGGAACTCAGTGATTCCAGCCGGATGGGACAATGCCTTCTTCGCATGGGAAATGCGTACAATCTGTTGAATGACCAAACCAAAGCAGAACAATACTACCTAGATGCACTGGCAGTAATTCAAAGTCTCAACGATCCGGTACTATCCGGCCGAACCCTTAACAATCTGGCAAATACCTACGGACAATGGGGACAGTATGTCAAAGCATTGAATATGTATGATAAAGTCCGGCAGTACTTTGAAACCGCCGATTTCACCGAGGGTTTAGGTTGGCTGAATTTCTCTATCGCCCGATTATATAAACAGATATCCGACTACGAACATGCATTAAAGCACTCCCAACTGGCTTTAGAGTATTATCAGCAAATATCAAAATCTACCGGCGATAGCTCCGGTATTCTAATTTGTTATGGTCAACTGGGAGATATTTATATTCAAATTGGTGACCTCGATAAAGCCCTTGAATATCATCAGGTCGCATTACGCCTTCGCCAAAAAACCGGAGTAAAATCCGCCATTGCCGATGGCTACCGGGGATTGGGAGAAATCTACTATTTCCGGAAAGATTACCCCAAAGCCCTGGAATATTTTGAGGAAGCTCTTAATCTACGCCGCGATATTCGGACAACTACCGGTTCAGCCAATTTGATGAAATATATCGGCCTGATATACCTGGAACAGGGTGATATCAAAAAAGGCCGCAATTACCTGAAGGGAGCGTTATCCCTGGCACGGAAAAGCAGGCAACGTCACATTGAGAAAGAGGTTCTGGGTAAGATCACCGGAATTTATCTGGCTGAGCGTGATTTTGAAAAAGCAGAAAAGTATTTCAAGCAATATATCGCAATCAGTGACAGTGTTACTAACTTCGAAGTATCCAATAAAATCACCTCCTATCTGGTGAACAGCGAAATTGAAAAGCAGCAAAAAGAAAATCTACAACTTACCCAGGAGAATCGCATAGCCGAATTGGAAATAGCCCAGCAAAAAAGTGTTCAGCAGATATTATTCCTCCTTGCCATATCAGCATTGTTCATTTTATTTGGTATTATCGTCCTCTACCGCCAGAAATCCCGGGATAATAAACGTCTAGTTGCAAATAATACCGAGATTTTTACGGCTCATCAGCAATTAAAACATGAAATTGATGAACGCATCATTGTTGAGAAAGAACGCGAAACCCTGATCGTAGAATTAAAAGATTCACTCACCAGAATCAAAACTTTGAGCGGCTTAATCCCGATCTGCGCCAACTGCAAGAAAATCCGCAATGATGATGGTTATTATGAACAGGTTGAGAAGTATATCATGGACCATTCCGACGCCGTATTCAGCCACGGAATCTGCCCGGATTGTATGAAAAAACTTTATTCAGATATTAATAAAAACGATACCTGATACTCTTCTCGACAAAAAAACAGTAAAAAGTATCGACCGTTTAAGCGATTTTCTGCATCCCCGGTGGTGGTATACAAGTTCGAATAGCGATTAAGTTGTTCTGTACAAGATCTATAATTTGTGGTTTTGCTGCCTGTCCCTTTGCATCAAACATAATTTTTACCTGAGGGCGGGTTGGCATTGATCTATTGGTTCTAATCACCTTGGCAATTTCGCCGGAATTCAGTTTTACGTAGCAGCCGGCCGGGTAAAGTGATATGGTTTCGATTAAGGCTTTCATTAATGGCCGAGAAAAATGGCGGCCTTCCTGTTTAATTAATTCCTGAATGCCGGCAGGTGGGATAAGTGCATCCCGATGACTCCGGGGATGAATAAGTGATTCATAAACATCAATAAGTGATAGGATCTGAGCGGTTGGGAGCATTTCTTTATCTGTCAATTGCCGGGGATATCCCGACCCATCACCTTTTTCATGGTGTTGGAATACGGATTGCGCCAGATTTTCAAGTTTATTATCAGACTGTATAATAATTTCATAGCCAAACCCGGAATGATTCCTGATTACATTTATTTCAGCAGGCTTTAATTGGGTAATCATTCTGTTTAAAATAGATCTGTCCAGTCTGGCAACACCGATATCGTGCAGCAAGGCCGTGGCACAGATCCGGATCAAATCATCACCCTTGTACCCGATTCCGCGTGCCAAAACAGTTGCAAAAATAGCGGTATTGATTACGTGACTGCGGGTGATATCGGCCGTATCAAAATAGTAGATTGCAAAGGAATTCAATTGTTCCGACTGTTCCGTGGATTCCACAATCATTTTTGCCAATTCAAATAATTGAGCAACCGTGATTTTTCCGGTTTCACGGACTTCCACCTCTTTTTGATTGACATAGTGTAATGCCTGTGTATAGATATCTTTCGCAGCCGGTGAAAATTTTTCTGTCTCCATCTTCTTTCCTTTCTTAAAAATGAATATAAGCAATGAACGGGAATACTTCAAAAAATATCCTTTAACTGTCTTGCCTTTGAATAAAGACGTAACACGTTACGCTTCTGCTTATAATAAAATAAAAAACCATATTGATTATTACTGAAAAATAGCTAAGATTTTGACGACTTCTTTGAGTTTCATGCAAGATAGGCAAAAATCATGTCGGATACGAACTATAAAAACATTTTTAAAACCTTCGGGCCGGGAATTCTGTTTGCCGGCGCAGCCATCGGTGGCTCCCATCTAATTCAGTCTACCAGGGCCGGCGCAAATTTCGGATTTGACCTGCTGCTTCTGGTAATTTTGATTAATATATTTAAGTATCCGTTCTTTGAATTCGGTCACCGTTATACAGCCGCAACTGGCGAAAGCATTCTGGAAGGTTATGCGAAACTCGGCAAATCCACGGTATGGGTGTTTTTTATAATGAATATCTTTACCGCAGCGATTAATGGCGCCGCGGTCACACTGGTAACGGCTGGCCTCTGTGCTAATCTGTTCGGTATTTCACTGTCTCCGGCCACTCTCAGTTTGATCATCCTGGCAATTATTATGGTAATCCTGCTTGTAGGCCGCTATGGCATGCTTGATCTGGTCATGAAAATAATGATTACAATTTTAGCGATAACCACAATCATTACAGTGCTGGTTGCACTGGGAATAGATACCGGAGTTACGGTAAAAAATACCATAGCAAAACCAGATATCTGGGACACGGCGGGAATTGCATTTTTACTGGCACTGATGGGCTGGATGCCGGCACCTATTGAAATATCTGTCTGGCCGTCGCTCTGGGCATTGGAACGAACCAAGCAGACCCACTATCAACCAACCGTCAAAGAGGCCCTAATCGATTTTCATGTCGGCTATATCGGTACAACATTAATGGCGCTGTTTTTTGTGGGATTGGGTGCCTTCGTCATGTTCGGTTCGGGTGAGACTTTTTCCAATAACGGGGTGATATTTTCATCTCAACTTATTTCTCTGTACACCAAAACCATTGGCGAATGGAGCCGGATCATTATTGGCTCTATCGTTTTTATTACGATGTTGAGTACCACCATGACTGTTTTTGATGCATATCCACGGACCCTCGCCGGTTCCCTGCAACTGCTGATTCACAAACTATCCAAACGGGGAAAATTACTTTACACGGTTTTTGGGATCGTTATGGCGATTGCAGGACTGTTAATTATCGGATTTTTCACCAGCGGATTGAAAACTCTGATCGATTTTGCAACGATAGTGGCATTTCTGGCCGCACCGGTATTTGCCATTATCAATTACCGGGTCGTCACGGCACCCTTTATGCCGGAAGAGCACCGGCCCAAAACCTGGCTCAGGATTCTGAGCTGGGCAGGAATACTATTCCTGATTGTCTTCTGCCTGATCTTTATCGTCAGTAAATTTGTATAAATTTTAACAGTAGAGACACAGCATAGTACATCTCTAATTACAAATTATCGCAACTCTCTAATGTAATAAGATCAATGTCGTTAATATGAGAATTGATAACAATATTTGTACCTTTTCAAGGCGTTTTAAACTGAGAAGTTTTTATTCTGTGGTAGACATTATGGAAAATTC
>CAZAKB010000114.1:3703-9743 GCA_964485475.1 uncultured bacterium | reverse complement strand
ATCAGTTTAATCTGGCCTTTACGCGGATGGCTCGGACTATCAAAGAACGGATGAATCTGCGTGAATCAGAGAACCTGACTCCTCAGGATCTGATCAATTCGCGGATTGTGACATCGGTTGTCAATTCCTTTTTCGGTACCAGTCAGTTATCCCAGTTTATGGATCAGACAAATCCGCTGGCGGAAATAACGCATAAACGGCGCGTGTCTGCATTAGGACCGGGAGGTTTGACTAGAGAGCGGGCAGGATTTGAGGTTCGTGACGTTCACTATACTCACTATGGAAGGTTGTGCCCAATTGAGACTCCTGAAGGTCCGAATATTGGTTTGATTTCATCGTTATCGACCTATGCGTTCGTTAATAATCTCGGATTTATTGAAACTCCCTACCGGGTGGTTGAACATAAAAAAGACGAGAGCATTGTCACTTCAAAAGTTGACTATCTATCCGCGGATGACGAAGATCGTACATTAATTGCGCAGGCCAATGCTCCGCTGGATGAAAAAAATCGTTTCAGGAGAGAATGGGTCCGGGCGCGAATTCGTGGTGAATTTCCAATGGTTGAACCTCGTGACCTCAAATATATGGACGTATCACCGAATCAGATTGTATCGGTTTCGGCTGCACTTATTCCCTTTTTAGAGCACGATGATGCTAACCGGGCATTAATGGGTTCAAATATGCAACGTCAATCGGTGCCTTTATTGAAACCGGAACGACCAATCGTTGGAACCGGGCTGGAAGGTATTGTTGCGAAGGATTCCCGAACGACTGTTGTGTCACCGATAGATGGTATTGTTGAAGAAGCCTGTGCCGATTATGTGATCATTTCATCAGAAAAAAAGAATGAATTGGTCCTGGATGAAAAACAGCAAAAGGTTAAAGTCGAATTCGCCAAGTTTATGCGTACCAACCAGGACACTTCGGTAAACCAGAAGCCCTTGGTTCGAGAGGGTGATAAAGTCAAAAAAGGCGATGTTATAGCTGATGGTTGTGCATCGGATGAGGGTGAACTGGCACTAGGACGAAATGTGCTGGTTGCGTTCATGCCTTGGCGCGGATATAACTTCGAAGATGCAATTATATTGAGCGACCGGCTAGTCCGGGATGATGTTTTTACATCTGTACATATCAAAGAATTTGAACTTGAAGTCCGGGATACGAAACGGGGTAATGAAGAATTAACCCGTGAAATTCCAAATGTCAGTGAAGATACAACAAAGAATCTGAATACCAATGGTATCATTCGCATTGGAGCTGAAGTAGTACCCAATGATATCCTGATCGGTAAGGTAACGCCCAAAGGTGAAACAGATCCGACTCCTGAAGAGAAACTACTGCGGGCGATTTTTGGAGAAAAAGCCAGCGATGTAAAAGATGCCTCAAAACGTGCTGATTCCGGTATTAAAGGCGTTGCCGTAGATACAAAACTATTTCAACGTAAAGGAAAAACCAGTCGGGCCGAAGAAAAACGCCATATTGAGGAGCAAACCAACCAGAGTATCCAAAGGCACCAGCAACTGCGTGAACGCCGGAATGCAATTTTGGTCAAACTTCTGGAAGGTCAGACATCTACGTCAATCAAAGATATTCTTGGTACAGCGACTATTGTCCGGGCAGGTACAAAATTCACCGGAAAACTATTCGAAACCCTGGATTTCGATAGCCTCAGTTTTGAAGATCCCTGGGTAAAAGACGAGAATATTAATCAGAAAATTAGTAAAATTTTCAAGGATTATAATAACCTTTCCCAGAAAATTGACGAGGAACTGGAACGAGAAATCTATAAAATCAAAGTCGGTGACGATCTTCAACCTGGTGTTTTGCAACTGGCGAAAGTTTATGTTGCAAACAAACGGAAAGTTCAGGTTGGTGACAAAATGGCCGGGCGCCACGGGAACAAGGGTGTTGTTTCGATTATTGTTCCCCAGGAAGACATGCCGTTTCTGGAAGACGGAACTCCGGTTGATATCGTCCTGAATCCATTGGGTGTACCATCCCGTATGAACCTGGGCCAGCTATACGAAACGATGCTTGGTTGGGCCGGAAAAACTCTGGGTATCAAATATGAAACACCAGTTTTTAACGGTGCAAGCAAAGAAGAAGTAGCTGAAGAGATGCAAAAGGCGGGACTGCCGGAAACCGGTAAAATCACTCTTTATGATGGTATGACCGGTGATCCGTTTGATGATCCTGTTACGGTTGGGTACATTTACATGATGAAACTTTCACACCTTGTGGAAGATAAAATGCACGCCCGATCAACCGGACCTTACTCGCTGGTAACACAGCAGCCTTTGGGTGGAAAAGCACAGTTCGGTGGTCAGCGGTTCGGTGAGATGGAAGTCTGGGCACTGGAAGCGTATGGTGCTGCTTACACACTCCAGGAAGTCCTGACCATCAAATCCGACGATGTCGAAGGTCGTTCCAAAGTGTACAATGCTATTGTCAAAGGTGAAAATTTCTCCGATTTCGGAGTACCGGAATCTTTTAACGTATTATTGAAGGAATTACAGGGCCTTTGCATAGAAATGGATATAAATTAGCCCCAAAAATGGGACTGGAGGTATAAATATAAAGATGAGTTTTACTAAACCCTTTAGTCAAAGTCATGAATTTGAGAGTATTACTATTCATCTCTCCTCTCCAGAAGCGATTCTAACCCGATCCCACGGTGAAGTATTAAAACCGGAAACGATCAATTATCGCTCATATAAACCGGAGAAAGATGGACTGTTTTGTGAAAAAATCTTCGGTCCGGTGAAAGATTGGGAATGCCATTGTGGGAAATACAAGCGGATTCGGTATAAAGGTATAATTTGTGATCGATGTGGTGTTGAAGTTGCCCGGAAAAAAGTACGACGGGAACGGATGGGACATATTACCCTGGCTGTTCCGGTTGTTCATATCTGGTTTCTGCGCTCGATCCCAAGTAAACTCTATTATCTTCTGGATATTCGGACGAAAAATCTTGAAGAGATCGTCTATTATGAAAAATATGTCGTACTGAATAAAGGTAGTTCAGATTTACCGTATAAGTCAGTCATTACTGAAGAAGAGTACTTTGAAAACATGATGAAGTTCGGTCCCAAGACTGAGTTGTTTGATGAAGAAGAAGCTCAGAACTATTTTATCGCAAAGACTGGCGGAGAGGCAATTCGGGAACTACTTCAGAAGGTTGATGTAGAAATTCTTGTCAGAGAACTGAAAAAAGCGCTGAAGACCAAAAAATCAGTGACACAGAAGACAGAGATATTGAAACGGTTGAAAGTCGTCAGGGCCTTCTTGCCCAGCGAGGGAAAACCGATCAACAAACCGGAGTGGATGATTGTTACAGTATTACCGGTTATTCCTCCAGATTTGAGACCTCTTGTACCACTCGAAGGTGGGCGTTTTGCCGCAAGTGATCTGAACGACCTCTATAGACGAGTAATTATCCGCAATAATCGTCTCAAACAATTAATAGAGATAAAAGCGCCGGATGTTATTCTTCGAAATGAAAAACGCATGCTTCAGGAAGCTGTGGATTCACTATTTGATAACAGTCGTCGTCGAACAGAAGTCCGTAGTGGAACCCGTCGGCCTCTAAAAAGTCTTAGCGATATGTTGAAAGGCAAAGAGGGTCGGTTCCGTCAAAATCTATTGGGAAAACGGGTTGATTATAGTGGACGGTCGGTTATTGTGGTTGGACCATCATTACAGCTGAATCAGTGCGGTCTTCCAAAAGAGATGGCTATCGAACTGTTTAAACCCCACATTATTCACCAGTTGATCCGCCGCCGCCTGGCGAAAACTCCAAAGTCTGCAAAATCCATGGTAGACCGGAAAGATGCCGAAGTCTATAAAGTGCTGGAATATGTGGTCAAGGATCATCCGGTCTTGCTAAACCGTGCGCCAACGCTTCACCGTTTGGGTATTCAGGCATTCCAACCGGTATTGATTAATGGCAAAGCGATTCAGATTCATCCGCTGGTTTGCGCGGCTTTCAATGCGGATTTTGACGGTGACCAGATGGCTGTCCACGTTCCGTTATCCTTTGAAGCGCAAATGGAGTGTCGGATTCTGGCCTTGTCCAGTCATAATATTTTACATCCTGCTCATGGTCATCCGATTGCCATTCCGTCACAGGATATGGTTCTTGGTGTTTATTATATTACCCGCCAAAAAGAGGGTGTCAAAGGCGAAGGGCTGATTTTTTCATCGATATACGAAGCAATAACAGCGTTTGAAAATAATCAGGTCGATCTGCATGCCAAAGTAAAAATTCGTGTTGACGGTAAACTTATTGATACTACTCCCGGACGGGCATTGTTCAATAGTATTCTGCCAAAAGGAATCGGATATATTAATGAACTAATCAGTAAAAAAACTGTTGAACGAATTGTCGGAATGTCCTTTCAAGAAGCCGGTAATTATGAAACTGTGAAATTTTTGGATAATCTGAAAAATCTTGGCTTTAAATATGCCACGCAGTCGGGTGTCTCCATTTCCATTTCTGATGTTCTTATTCCACCTGAAAAAGATACTATTCTTCAGGAATCTTTCGCTCGGGTGGAAGACATTCAGAAAAAGTTTAAAAAAGGAATCCTGACAGAAGGTGAACGGTATAATAAGGTCATTGATAACTGGACGCATACAACCAACAAACTTTCTGAAGTCATGATTGATCATATGGCCACGGATCGTCAAGGATTTAATCCAGTTTTTATGATGGCCGATTCCGGTGCACGCGGTAGTAGCGAGCAGATCAAACAGCTGGCTGGTATGCGTGGTTTAATGGCGAAGCCACAGAAAGCCATGACCGGTCAGGTCGGAGAGATTATTGAGACACCGATTACCTCAAACTTTAAAGAGGGTTTGACGGTTGTGGAATACTTTATTTCTACACACGGTGCCCGTAAAGGTCTGGCAGATACGGCTCTAAAAACCGCCGATGCCGGTTATTTAACCCGCCGTCTGGTTGATGTTTCTCAGGATGTTGTAATATCCGAAGAGGATTGTGGTACGATTAACGGCATTGATATCACTGCCTTGAAAAAAGAAGAAAATATTATTGAAAACCTGGCGGATCGTATTGTCGGTCGTGTAGCGCAGGAAGATATATATAATCCTGAAGATGATAATGAGATTTATGTTGAAGCCAGCCAGGAAATCACCGAGAAGAAGGCGATGCAGATCCAGCGGTCTGGCATTGAACGGGTTCGGATTCGGTCAGTACTGACCTGTGAATCCCATCGTGGTGTTTGCAGTAAGTGCTATGGACGAAATCTTGCGACCGGAAAACTGATCAATATCGGCGAAGCGGTCGGAATTATGGCAGCTCAATCCATTGGAGAGCCGGGTACCCAGTTGACATTGCGGACATTCCACTTTGGTGGTACTGCTGCCCGTATTGTTGAAGAGTCCGAGACAGTTGCTAAAAGTAAAGGTCGTGTCGTATTTTCTGAGAATTATCGTTTTATTGATTATAAAAAAGACAACTATAATGTAGTCTTATCCCGCAACGCTATGCTTAGCCTTATTGATGATAATAACCGGGTAACTTCAACATACAATATTCCCTACGGTGCACATGTGCTGGTCAATGAAAACGAAAAGGTTACAATTGGTCAGACTCTTTTCCGCTGGGATATTTATATGGACCAGATTTTGACACTACACAATGGGAAAGTACGGTATGTCGATCTGATTGAAGATATCAGTTACAGAATTGAAGCTGATGAATCCGGCCATAAATCCACGATGGTTATTGAGGCTAAAGATCGTGCAATTCAGCCCAGGATTGATATTATCAGCATGGAAGATGGACAGGAAGTCATTAATCCCGGATTTGTATTACCGGTTCGGGCAATGCTGGTTGTAAAATCCGGTGATGCAGTGGTTGCTGGTGATGTGATTGCGAAAATACCAAAAGAGTTGGGAAAAACCAGTGATATCACTGGTGGTTTACCTCGGGTTGCTGAATTGTTTGAAGCGCGCAAGCCAGATGATCCGGCTGTGATTACGGAAATTGATGGAAAAATCAGTTTTGGTAAAACCG
>CAZAKB010000114.1:2229-3603 GCA_964485475.1 uncultured bacterium | reverse complement strand
GATGATCCGGCTGTGATTACGGAAATTGATGGAAAAATCAGTTTTGGTAAAACCGAAAAAGGTATTCGGGAAATCATTGTGACTAGTCCTGACGGTCCACCGAAAAAATATAAAATGCCTTACGGTCGTTATGTGCTGGTCAATCAGGGCGATGAAGTAAAGGCCGGTGATCGTCTGTGTGAAGGTCCCGTAGCGCCGCAGGATATTCTGGCCGTCCAGGACCCGCGGAAGGTACAGGAATACCTGGTAAACGAAATTCAGGAAGTATATCGTCTGCAGGGTGTTCGTATCAATGATAAACACATTGAAGTGATCGTCCGGCAGATGATGCAGAAAGTCCGGATTGAAGATTCCGGTGATACCAATTTGCTTGAGAAAGATCGGGTAAACCGTCATGAACTGATTGAGGAAAACGAGCGTATCAAAGAATACATTGTGATTACGAATGTCGGAGATTCTGACTGGGATATCGAAGATGTGGTATCCAAAAAAGAATTTGCGAAATTCAATCGTCTTATTAAGGAAGAAGGTCGCAATCCAGCTAAAGCACGTCCGGCCAGACCGGCTCAGTTTACCGAAATGCTGCTGGGCATCACGCGGGCATCATTAAATACTGAGTCCTTTTTATCGGCAGCCTCATTCCAGGAAACGACCCGGGTTCTGACCGATGCTTCGGTCGCCGGAAAAGTGGACTATTTACGTGGTCTGAAAGAAAACATTCTGATGGGGCATTTAATTCCCGCCGGAACCGGGCTCCGTAAGTACAATGACATCCTTGTTTCCGAGCCAGATCAGGAGATCGAAGAATGGGATTCAATCCGCGAAAGAGAGCGTTCAAAAGAAAATGAACTGGCGGCCTTACAAAAATAGGAAAATAGAGATAAAATGTATTGCTTAAAAAATAAAGAAATAGTATTTTTACAGGCTTTTATATAATGGAGAAAATATGCCAACGATCAACCAGTTAGTACGTAAAGGTAGAAAGACTGTAAGTAAAAAAGAGAAAGCACCCGCTTTGCGTGGATGTCCCCAGAAAAGGGGCGTGTGTACCCGTGTATACACAACCACACCGAAAAAACCGAATTCAGCATTGCGGAAAGTTGCTCGTGTTCGTCTTGTCAACGGTAAGGAAGTGAATGCTTATATCCCGGGTGAAGGACACAACCTCCAGGAACATTCACTCGTACTTGTTGAAGGTGGACGTGTCAAAGATTTACCCGGTGTTCGGTATCATATTATCCGTGGAACTCTTGATACGAGCGGTGTAAATGACAGAAAAAACAGTCGATCCAGATACGGAACTAAACGACCGTCATAGCAGGGAGTTATCTTAATGGCACGCAGAAAAAAAATAGTTGCTCGTGAAATTATACC
>CAZAKB010000114.1:0-2129 GCA_964485475.1 uncultured bacterium | reverse complement strand
GTTCGAAATATTGGGATTATGGCACACATTGATGCCGGTAAGACCACTACGACCGAACGGATTCTTTTTTACACCGGAAGACTGCACAAAATGGGTGAAGTTCACGAAGGTTCTGCCACAATGGACTGGATGGACCAGGAAAAAGAACGTGGAATCACCATTACATCAGCAGCAACAACCTGTTACTGGGAAAATTATCGAATCAATATTATTGACACTCCCGGTCATGTTGATTTTACCGCAGAAGTTGAACGCTCCCTTCGGGTTTTAGATGGAGCGATTGCTATATTCTGCGGTGTTGGCGGCGTGGAACCGCAGAGCGAAACGGTCTGGCATCAGGCGGACAAATATCACATTCCCCGCATTGCATTCGTAAATAAAATGGATCGGGCCGGTGCGGATTTTTATAACGTTCTGGATATGATTCAACATCGCTTAAAAGCAAATCCTATTGCTGTATCACTGCCGATCGGTTCCGGTGAAATGTTTACCGGGATCATTGATCTGATTCAATTAAAAAGCATTATTTATGATAACAGTGCTCTGGGCGCTAAATATTATCTGACTGATATTCCTGATGATTTAAAAGAGATTGCTAAAGAATATCGCGATAAATTGCTGGAAGAAGCGGCAAATTATGATGATGTTCTTTTTGCAAAATACCTAAACGGTGACGTCATTGAACCCAAAGAGATACTGAACGCCTTACGAACCGGGACGCTGCAAAATAAAATTGTACCGGTTTGCTGCGGTTCGGCATTTAAAAACAAAGGTGTACAACCTTTGCTGAATGCTGTGATTAATTTTCTGCCGTCGCCCTTTGATATTCCACCGGTTCACGGTGTAAACTTGAAGGGTACTGTTATTGAGCGGAGAGCTGATGCAGACGAAGCCACCTCAGCGTTAATCTTTAAGATTATGAGCGATGTTCACGTCGGTCGTCTGAGCTTTGTCCGGGTCTATTCCGGTTCGATTAAAAAAGGGTCAATGATATATAATTCTACAGTGGATAAAAAGGAACGTGTTCATCGTCTTTTATTAATGCATGCAAATAAGCGTGAAGATCGTGATGAATTATCGAGTGGCGAAATTGGCGCATTAGTAGGATTGAAATACAGTTTTACCGGGCATACACTTTGTGATTCGAAAAATCCGATTATTCTTGAATCCATGGATTTTCCCGAACCAGTCGTATCAATTACAATTGAGCCAAAGAGTAAAGCCGATTCCGAAAATTTAAATACTGCTCTGGAAAAATTATCATTCGAAGATCCGACATTTAAAATTACTGAGGATGAAGAAACTGGCCAGATTATCATATCGGGAATGGGTGAATTGCATCTGGAAATTCTTGTCGATCGCTTACTGAGAGAATATAAAATCAAGGCACATGTGGGAAAACCGCAGGTTTCGTATCGTGAAACTGTTGAACTTGAGGCGGAAGGCGATGGTGTCTTTGATAGACAGACCGGTAACAAGACTCAGTTTGCGGCATTGAAATTAACTATTACCCACGATAATACAGCAGAACACGGTGTCATTATTCAGAATGAAATTTCAAAAACCGTGATTCCAAAAGAATTTTTTCCGGCGATTGAAAGAGGAATACAGAATAGCGTAAAAAGTGGTATTATTGCGGGATATCCTCTGCATAAAATTAAGGTCACGCTAACTGATGGGGAGTATCGGGAAAACGACAGTACTGATCTGGCATACGAAATTGCAGCGTCGTTAGCACTGGAAAACGCATTGTACAAAGCCAAGCCAGCCATACTTGAACCTATTATGTCTATTGAAGTGTCAGTTCCAGATGCCTATCTTGGCGATATCATCAGTGACCTGAATTCACGGCGGGCAAATATTACGAATATGGATAAACGTAACGATATTAATATTGTTAATGGAATGATTCCATTGAAGGAATTGTTCGGATATGCAACTGATTTAAGATCTTTAAGTCAGGGAAGAGCCGTTTTTACCATTCAATTTTCCAGTTATGAAGTTTGCGATAAAAAACTTCAGAGGGAAATTGTGGAAAAAACCCGCGGTTTTATCCCTGAATTTTTACAAAACTAAGGAGAGCCCATGGCGAAGGAACAATTTAAGCGTACGAAGCCCCATGTGAATGT
>CAZAKB010000113.1:7730-9936 GCA_964485475.1 uncultured bacterium | reverse complement strand
TAATCCATTGACAATACGGATGATACAATTCTATACAAATTACAAATAATACTCAAATTCCTGACCCGTGAAATCCGAAGGATAATTCACTGGGTTCAAATTCTGAATTTCAACCGTACATGGATAGATGACTTTACGCTCTGTTTTACTCATCACTGTATTACTCATCACTCGTGGCGCGTTTCTTTTCGCTATTTGCCTTTTGCCATTTCCCATTCCTTATCAAGCAAATATCGCCCGATAAATTTTTCCAGCAATTTAAAATCAATTAGATCTGATGAATGTTCTAGTATACCGGCAATATCCTGAAGATGCTTTTGAATATTAGCTTCCCTGTAATACTCAAGTTTCCGAACAATAACATATTCAGGCCGAGCAATAGAAACGGAATTGCCTTCGTAATCAATCGATAAAGAATTTTGAACAGCCCATTGGCTCAGCGGATCTTTTCCAGTAAAGTAAATATCAGCCTTAAAACCGCTCTTCTTATGAATAATATTCATGTGACCACGTTCTTCCCGTTTCTTTTCAATGAATATGATGTCCTCTGGAGGAAGATAAAAATTCTGTTCGGGAAAGGCATTTTTTAAAAGCAAAACATCTTTATCCTGAATTTCAAGGACAATATCAATATCGTGAGTCAGGCGCGGTTCACCATAAATAATTCCCGCCACTGAACCCGTTACACAGTAACGAATCCGGGTCGTATTTAGGGGTTTTAAAAACGTCAAAAAGAGTTTATGATCGAGCATATTTGAATATGGATTTAACCTTCTGTTCGATTTCTGTTTGCGTTAATTCAGGATGTATATGGCGAAGCCAGGCAGCTTTTAAATGCCAGGCTGACCAATAAAGACTTTCCGCAACGTCGAGTTTCTGCTGGGGAGTCAATTTTATTTCAGGCTGATTATCACTCTTCACAAATCACTCATTGCTGAATTATTGCCTTTTCCAGCAGATAATCAATCACCTTCTGAACTGACTCCTCAACACTAAGTTTATCCGTTTCGATGACCAGTTCCGGCTTCAGCGGTTCTTCGTAAGGGGCGGAGATGCCGGTAAATTCGGGGATGATGCCCGCCCGGGCTTTCTTATAAAGGCCTTTCGGGTCACGCTCTTCACAGACTGCCAGCGAGGCTTTCACAAATATCTCAATAAATTCACCGTCAGGCATTAAGGCGCGGTTAATATCCCGGTCTTTGCGATAGGGTGAAATAAAGGATGTAATCGCAATGGTCCCGGATTCCGCAAAGAGTTTGGCCACCTGGCCGATACGGCGGATATTCTCCTCCCGGTCCTTTGGTGAAAATCCCAGATCCCCGTTCAAACCGTGCCGGACATTGTCCCCGTCCAGGATGTAGACATTGCAGCCCCGCTCAAACAGTTGTTTCTGGAGTTCTGTGGCCACTGTGGACTTACCGCAGGCCGACAATCCGGTCATCCAGATAACGACGCCTTTGTGACCATTGCGCTTTTCCCGGTCTGCTTTGGTAATTTCCGTATCATGCCAGACGACATTCGTAGATTTCTGTTTCATATTTGATGATTCCTTATTCAGCACATATTATGTATTGATTACACATTGCTCTAATACTGTGTCTATTATTTTTCGTTTTCTTTCGCAGTCATTAAATCCGGATGCTTTGTATAAAGCCATTCTTCCACGACGTTGCGGAGATGGTTGGCAAGGACCAGCATTTCTTTGGCCTCCTGGTCGGATATCATACCAGCCTGATCATAACCGCTGATATTCCTTTTCTTTCGAAATTGATCAAACAAAGCCAGCAAGTCGGCATCAGCCTTGATCGTATACAAAAGGGAATGTTGTACTCATATTAGGTTCATTCGTACCCATTTAGGTTACAAACAAAAATCCTTCTATCAAAACGTAAACGGGTTGCGGTATTTGATGGAATTTGAGGCAAATTGCCATGCATCAAATAGTTGCCCATCATAAAATATTCCTTCATGGGGAGGAAGATTTGTATTAATCCGAAAATCACTGTCGTTACCTTTAGTTTTAAGAGAGTGAATATAATCCTCAATTTTCATAATTCGCTGCTTGGCAGCATACCCGTTCAGCAGATAATCCTTGAGGACTTTATTCGCCCAGATACGGAATTTTATTCCTCTTTTCGATTTTACCCGATATCCAATGGGAATTATCATATCTAGATTATACTATTCAAGCTGATAATTTTTTCCA
>CAZAKB010000113.1:0-7630 GCA_964485475.1 uncultured bacterium | reverse complement strand
TCAAAATCGCCCCAGATCGCTGTTCCATCATCATAGGGCGCATCGGCGTGCTTGCGGCCGATCACGATATTGGTAAAGCCGTAATTCTGACGATAAATGGCGTGCATGATGGCCTCTTTGGGACCGGCATAGAACATTTTCATATCCAGGCCAATGAGCAGCAGGTTGTCCTCAAAATCCAGCCCGGCTTTTTTCCAGATCTGCTCGTTAAAGTCTCCCTGGCCGAACATCCGGGATTGCAACAGGGCTTCATAGGTCTGCATGCGTACATCGGCGGGCACATCATCGCTTTTCGTCGCGCCTACCAGGGGATTCAGGACCGCCCCGGTGAAGTGACCGGCGGCGGTTAATTGCTCGGCCGCATAGACCAAAGCGTATTCATGGGCCCGGTGCAGGGCATTGCGGGTCTGAAAGGCCACGATCCGGTCATAGGCCCGCCTTTCAAAGAGCGCCCGGGTCTGCAGGGGGCTCAGCATGTACTGGCCGAAATCCGGATCCCCGGGCTGTTCAAAGGCCCAGATCGTGCCGCCCAGCAGGTAATCCCTTGGGTCGTTATTAAAAATCCGGGCGCCGGGATGATCGTTGCGCGCGGTGCCGTAGACACTGGCATTGTATTTCGCCTTATCAAAGGGATAGATATCACTAATGGCCAGGGTTCCGATAATTTCCCCGACTTCATTCGCTACCGCCACGGTCTCCCCCACCCTTAAGGTCGTGACCTCTGATTGGGCAATGGGAAAGGCAATCGGGATCGTCCAGGCATATTTTTTCCCGTTCCGTTCGATGAACTCCTGTTCGAGAACCTGATGGAATTCCGTAGCATCCATCGGGCCTTCCAGGGGCGAGAGGGCACCATCGGCGATGCGGTAAAAGATCGACAGATCGGCGTCGCTGATCCGGTATATTTTCAGGTCTTTGATTTCATTTAAGACGGTCTGTTTTTCAATCTCCGGCAGGGTCCGGTTAATCAGTCCGCAGCCTCCGTGAGGGGCGGGCAAGCGCTTCGTCATGATAGTCTCCGATTCTTCGCTAATTGAATTAATACATCATCCAGTTTAATGGGGATATTTTCCCCAAACTGACCCAATTTAACCTTGGGTTTGATTGCACCATGGAAATCGCTGCCGGCGGTGATCAGCATCTCCAGTTCTGTGGCAATGGTATAAAATTGTTGGTTTTCTTCTTCACTCTGATAGCTGTTAAACGCTTCCACGCCAGTAATCCCGGCATTTTTTAATTCTGTAATCTTCTCACGATATTCCTGCCAGGAATTCAGTTTCAATTGAATTGGGTGCGCAAGCACCGCCACGCCCCCCGCGGCTTGAATCATTGCCACCGCCCGATCCAGCGATAGGCGCTGTTTGTCCATATAGGCCGGGGCGCCTTTCGCCAGGTATTTACTGAAGGCCGCCTGGGTATCCCGGGCATAGCCTTTTTGAACCAGGACCTGGGCAAAATGGGGACGGCCCAGTTGATCCGGACCGGCCAGCGCTTTAACCTCATCCAAGGTAATCGCCACTCCCAGGACATTCAGTTTTTCAATGATCCGCGGGTTGCGGTTGCGGCGCGCCACCTGCACAAAATTCAGACCGGCGCGTAATTCCGTGTTGTCAATATCCAGGTAATAACCACAGATATGCATGGTGCCCGGTGTAAAATCAATGCTGATCTCCACGCCCGGAATCAACGTCACGCCATATTTTTTTCCCGCCGCCTGCGCCTCAGCAATACCGCTTACCGTATCATGGTCCGTCAGGGCCAGGGTCGTCACGCCGCATTCAGCGGCCAGTTTGACCAGATCCGCCGGCGCATAGGAGCCGTCGGAAGCATTGCTGTGGGTGTGGAGGTCGAAGTTTTGCTGCATCGGTTTAGTCACCATTCCGCTTTATTTTCTGGATTCGCTTGCCACTTTCGGTCAGTCTGTATTTCTGATGTTTACTCTTGGGTTTGTCCGGGATTGTCATCTCTATCAACCCGGATTTGAGGGCCGGTATCAGATAATATTTTCTAAAATATTTACGATCGGTCAACGCCAATTGATTCTGCAACTCATCCCGGGTCATTGATCCAAGCAAGACCGCGATCAGTTTCGCATCATGCGGGGTATCATGCGGGGTATCATGCGGGGTATCATGCGGGGTCAGTGATTTATCGGCTAATATTGCCCGGATAAAATCCCCCTTCGGAAGGACATCCAATTTTAGATCTGGACAATCGCGCAAAAACTCCCTGATCCGGATAAACCCCGTGCCATATTTCTCAACATCACCACGCAGATAAAAGGCTTCAGCCAATAGTTTGTTTCGATGAACAGCAATATAGTGATCGGTCTGTAAATCCGCTGGAGTTAAACCACCCATCAGGCTACCGGGATTCGTTATCTCAATTTTGTGATCATATATTTTAATGATAATATCGGTCGGATTGCGGTAGTCCTTATGAATCGCCGCATTCAATAATAATTCTCTGATGACCGGTAGCGGATATTGCCATTTTTCAACCCTGCGGGTATCATTGGTAAATTCAAACGCGACACTAATGTTCTTTTTGATAAAATTCATGGCATCGTCAATGGCATTTACCAGCGGCGCATGAATTAAAATATCATCAATGATCACAGCAGGCGTTTTAAAACGACCAATATGAATCCCCGTTTTATGGTCCCCAAACAACAACAGGGATGCGAATGTCGGTTTCCCGTTCCGAATAAAACCCGTTTTTTCAAGATTTAAGCGATTGTCATCAGTCAGTTCAATCCGCCCCCTGCTTTTTACCTCGCGAAAGTAAGATGCGATGGCACCCTGTGAAAGGTCCTCAATCGATTCCGAAACCGGAAAGGAATCAAACGAGCTGTTAAGACTATTCAGTTGCATTTCTACAATTTCATTCAATGGAACCAGGTGATTAGACGCACCACTCCGCTTATAATACCGTCCTTTATATGAGACGGGTTTAAGCGGGTATTCCGGCACCGACATTTCAACAACGGTCTTATCGTTAACATTGATGCGGTTCATTGATGGAAATAACTGCGGCTGGGTGCTCAATTTTATACTGTTCATCCAATCTTTAATAGTTTCTTCATTTGCGTTGACGCCGGTTATTTGCCCTGCGTCGTTAACACCAATGAGAATTTTCCCACCTCTTGAATTAGAAAATGCACACACCGTTTCAATCAGTTCTTTCGCGAAGTTCTGTTTGAACTCAGTCTGCTGATCTTCCCCGTTTTTGATAATTTCACTTAGATAGTTAGGCATGAAGTTTTTTAAGAATGTTATTGGTCTGAATTGCTCAGGAACTTAACGCCGCATGGTTGATTGGATTCAGCATCCGGTAGGCTTCGGGAGACAATTTAATCAGATTGTCCGTATATTTTTTCAAATCCTGTTCTGAAGACAGGTAGTACCGCCCTAAGATTTCCCGGGCTCTGAGCACTTCTTTTAACCGGGCTTGCCATTTTTGATCACGGATTAAAAAATCCAACAGTTCCATGGCCAGGACTATATGATGCTGGTAATAGTCAAATCGTTTGACCTGCAACCCGGCCCGGTTCAATTCGTTAACGACCATTAATAGCTGTTGCGCCCGGGGAAAGGTCGCAAATCGATCAAGCAAGGTCTGATGATAAACGGGCATCAATCATCCAGTGTGATCTTCTCTTCGGGACTTAATAAAAGCGTCTCGGCCAGTTGGCGGACCTTTTCACGGATGGCCTCGTTCTGGATGCCCGTGGCCAGGTTGTCGTCCAAAGGACGGATATTGATAAAGGATTCACATTCAATGCGGTCACCCGGTTGATTCTCTGGATATAGATTGGCCCCCCAGAGTGACATCTGCCTGGAACCATTCTTCAGCAATAATGCTTCGGCATCGGCATGCATCTCACCGCCGGCCACGATGAGCTGCCGGTCAATGTCGGCCACGAATTTAATAAAATTGCCAAAATGGGCCTGGCATAATTTTAAAATCGTTTTGGTTTCTATTTTTTTATCGATTAATAACAGCATTTTTCATGAAAAGGTAATGGATCATTAGACGTTCGTTAGTCTTTATTAAATCCCCAGCCCCTGAATCAGTTTCTTCACTGTCTTGGCCTGCTGCATGACGTAAAAATGGATGCAGGGAACCTTGGCATTCAGCAACTCTGTCACCTGTTTTTGGGCAAATTCAGCACCAATCTCTTTTATATCAGCGTCATTTTTAGCATCCAGAATAGTCCGTACCAGTTCATCGGGAAAACTGATATTAAAATGGCGCGGCAGAGAAGTCAAATGGTTACGGCTGGTCAGCAATTTTATCCCGGGGATAATGGGCACGTCGATCTTGGCCGCCCGGCATTTGTCCACGAAATCAAAATACTTCCGGTTATCGAAAATCATCTGGGTGACAATATAATCGGCCCCTGCAGCGACTTTCTGTTTCAGGTAACGGATGTCGGTATCCAGGCTGGGGGCCTCGTCATGCTTTTCCGGATAGCCCGCCACACCGATACAGAAATCCGTCTGCTCGGCATCCAGTTCGTCATCCAGAAACGTCCCCTGGTTCATGTGGCTGATCTGGCTGACCAGATCCGCGGCAACGGTATTCACCGTGCGGTTCGCCTGGACGGTTTTTTTGTAATCACTGATATCACCGCGCAGGGCCATGACATTTTCAATACCCAGGTAATTCAGTTCCACCAGGGCGTCCTCGGTTTCTTCCCGGGTAAACCCGGTACAGAGCAGGTGGACCACGGTTTCCACCTTGTAGCGATATTTAATGGCCGCTGACAGCCCGATTGTCCCCGGTCGCTTACGGGTAATCTTGCGAATAAAACTGCCGTCCGCCTGTTCTACAAATTTTGCGTCCGCCGCATGGCTGGTCACATCGATAAAGGGCGGCTTGAATACCATCAGCTCTTCGACGATTTTGTAGATTTCATCAGCGCTGCGGCCGCGATCCGGAGGAATGATCTCAAAACTGATCAACGGATCCTTGGCTTTATTGAGAAATTCGATGACTTTCATATTCGTGCTTCAATTATCCCGGACTGATTCGATTTCTTAACTCTCACAATTCGCTATATCTGTGGTTTACCGGAAGCTGTGGTATTTACGCTCGTTAAATACCAGTCATAATATTTTAAAATTCCGACTTCCATTGGTATCGTTTTTTTCCAGCCAAGTTCATTTATTCGTGTGCTTGATAACAGTTTCCTGAGCATTCCGTCGGGTTTGGATGCATCAAAGTGGATGGGGCCCGTAAACCCAACTGTTTTTTTAATCAACTCTGCTAATTGAGCTATGGAAATTTCTTCACTGGATCCAATATTCAGATGACTGATGCCCTGTTTAAATATCTCTTCCGAATTGATGTTTAAAAATAAAAACAAAATTGCATCCACCAGATCATCAACATACAGAAATTCTCTCAGTGGTTTGCCACTGCCCCAAATCATGACGTCCGCAAGGTTTCTGATTTTCGCCTCATGAAATTTTCTGAGTAAGGCCGGCAGAACATGCGACGTTTCCAAGTCGAAGTTATCGTTCGGGCCGTACAGATTGGTGGGCATGACAGAATAGAAATTACAGCCGTACTGGCGGTAATAATTTTCACAGAGCTTGATCCCGGCAATTTTCGCAATCGCATAGGGCTCATTGGTCGGCTCCAGGGGGCCCGTCAGCAGGTATTCTTCTGTCATGGGCTGGGGACAGTTTTTCGGGTAAATGCAGGAACTGCCCAGGAAAATCAATTTATGGACGTTGCTCATATAAGCAGCTTGAACAATATTGGATGCGATCAGTAGATTATCGTAAATGAATTCGGCACGATAGGTATTGTTGGCTAAAATTCCGCCCACTTTGCCTGCCGCGATGACGACGTATTCCGGTTTTTCACGATTGAAAAAATCGTTGGTCTGCTGCTGATTCCGCAGATCATATTCCGGATAGGGTGTAAAAATAAGATTTGAATAGCCCTCAGTCTTCAGTTTCCGAACCAGGGCTGAACCCACCAGGCCGGTGTTACCGGCAATATAGATTTTGGAATTCTTCTGCATCAGTACCCGCGCTTTAACACTTTTTCATAGTCCGCTCTGGCCATCATGGATGCCAATTCTGCAAACTTCATCTTCGGTTGCCAGCCCAGTTTCTCCCGGGCTTTGCTATAATCACCCATCAGTATGTCCACCTCCGTCGGCCGGAAATAGCGTGGACTAACTTCGATCAGTATTTTACCAGTTTGGGAGTCAGTGCCCTTTTCATCGACATTCTTTCCCTGCCACTGCAGCTGCATTCCGAGTTCCGCGAAGGCGATGGTACAAAATTCCCGGACCGTATGGGTCTCGCCGGTGGCAATCACAAAATCTTCCGGCTGATCCTGCTGGAGCATCCGCCACATGGCTTCCACATATTCAGGGGCGTAACCCCAATCCCGCTTGGCGTCGAGGTTGCCCAGATACAGTTTGTCCTGCAGCCCCGCTTTGATGCGGGCGGCGGCGCGGGTTATTTTACGGGTCACAAAGGTTTCGCCCCGGCGGGGAGATTCGTGGTTAAATAAAAGACCGTTACAGGCATATAAACGATAGGCTTCCCGATAGTTTTTAACAATCCAGTAGGCATAGAGTTTGGCAACCCCATAGGGCGAGCGGGGATAAAAGGGAGTGGTTTCGGTCTGCGGGATTTCCTGAACCTTACCAAACTGTTCACTGGTGGAGGCTTGATAGAATTTGGTCCTGAGTCCGCCTTCTTTGATGGCATCCAGAAACCGTAAAACCCCAACGCCGTCGACTTCGGCTGTATATTCTGGGACCTCAAAGGATACCAACACATGGCTCTGGGCACCGAGGTTATAAATCTCGTCGGGTTCGGTTTTATCCAGCAACCGATTCAAATTACTGGAGTCCGTCAGATCCCCATAATGCAGGAACAGTTTTTTACCGTAAACATCCGGATTATTGAACAGGTGGTCGATTCGGCCGGTATTAAAGGAACTGCTCCGGCGGATAATGCCATGGACCGTATAGTCTTTTTCAAGCAACAACTCGGTAAGGTAGGAACCGTCCTGGCCGGTAATACCGGTAATCAGCGCTTTTTTCACTTCATTTCCCTTTGCTTATTTTCCCGACGAAATGACTTATTGATTGAATTTCTGCAATTCACCAGCTTGCTTTAGATGTTTTTGGACCCGGCAAAGGGCCTCTAAATGTTCAGTATGGACTTTTTCCCGGATATTTTCCGGGACAAAATCCCAGAGCCCATAGAGAACCAGAAACTGATCGAGTTTGGCTTGCACCGTCAACTGACTGCGCGACTGCTCCTCCCATTCATTGAAGCGAGCCATACATTTCAAGTGTTCCTGATATTCAGGCCTCATTGAATAATCCTTAAGCCCAGGCCGCCTTCACTATAAACGTCCATCGGCATCTTTGGCAATGCCCTTGACATCATAGAGCACATAGTTACCATTCCCAAACTGATGCAAATCCATTTCCATGAATTGATGATGCGCCACGGCCAGGACCACGGCATCGTATTTCTGAGATTCATGATTGGTGATCAGTTCAACGCCGTATTCCGCCTTGACCTCCGGGGCGTCGGCCCAGGGGTCATAGACATCCACATCACAGCCGAACTCCCGCAGTTCGCGGATG
>CAZAKB010000112.1:7344-10046 GCA_964485475.1 uncultured bacterium | reverse complement strand
CAATTGATCTATGCAAAATAAAATAAGTGATACAGTGAGACTCAGACATATTCTGGATGCTATCAAGGATATAAAAGTATTCATATAAGACACTGATTATCAAACCTTTGAATCCGATAAAATGTCACAATCACAATTAGAAATTATTGGTGAAGCGGCAAACCATTTTAGTGATGAGTTATTCAAGAGATATGAAACCATTGAATGGGCTGAAATTGTAGGGCTAAGAAATTTACCTGGACACGAATATTTTGGAATTGATCTACGAATTGTCTGGCAAATAATTCAGAATAATTTACCCAGACTGAAGAAAAATATCAAACTCATATTAAAAGAACTGACATAGTCCAAACATCTTATTAAAAATAACGCTAAGCATCCGCAACTTTTATATTCAAAAAACCATTTTCTTTTCCTCTGAGAGAAATAACTGATCGGCAAAGGATCTTAAATTACCGATCCTGCGCCTGTGGCGGTCTCCCCGATAGATATCGGGGAGCCGCGGGCATCCATTATCGGCCATATTTAAAACACCGACACCGTGCTTCATCATTAATGATGGAGCTGGCAGCGTCCGACGAATCGGACCCGCAACACCATGGCGGTCTCCACGGCAAAAATGAGCAGGTCGGGATGCGCAAATTCAGGACCCAAATACCGCTTCAGTTTGAATCATAACTGTTCAGGAAATCCCCACGCATTAGGATTGAAAGGGATAGATGTTCCGACCGCATTGCCACTGCTATCGGTAATGGCTACCGGGTGTTTGGCTTGGGCCGGATCGATGCCGACAACGAACTTGCCGGTGATCCAGTGGCGTTTTCGGCTAAGTTGGTCTTGGATCAAGAGCTGCTTCTATCGTTTTACGGTAATGCTTCAAGGAAGTCTCTTTGGAAAAAGGATGTGCTCGCAATTTTGAAATGATAGACAACGTTAGGGTAACATAGACATCGTTAGCGGTTAAAAAATGCGTATATTATTTGGTGAATGGCTTAATATATCGTATCTTTATTGTAGATACTTTAAGCGGAGCTAATTATGCAAACAATTATTCAGAAATGGGGAAATAGCCTAGCCATCAGAATTCCAAAATCTTTTGCGTCCGAGACAAAAATAAGCAATGGAACGGAAGTCGATTTGCTTATCAAAAATAACCAGTTAGTTATATCTCCTATAATCAAAGATAAATATTCATTAGACGCGTTCCTTTCTGAAATATCGGAATCAAATATTCATAATGAGGTAGATTTCGGCGAACCAATCGGAGAGGAATTGATTTAATGAATACGGATTATGTGCCAGAAAGAGGAGATATTGTATGGCTCGATTTTGATCCACAAGCGGGACATGAACAAGCCGGAAAAAGACCAGCAATCGTAATATCACCTAAAAAGTATAATTCCAAAGTTGGCTTAGCCTTATTTCAAGCAATTACGAGTAAACAAAAAGGCTATCCTTTTGAAGTTCTATTACCTAAAAATCTGCCAATTTCTGGCGTAATATTATCCGATCAAATTAAAAGTCTTGATTGGAAAATTAGGAAGATAAAATATATTTGCACAGTCTCGGAAAAACAGTGTCAAGAAGCAATTAATAAATTCTTAGTACTGCTAAAATAAACGAAACGCTGCCGCTAACAATCGCCTACTTTTAGATTAAAAACAACCACTATTTTCACTAACTAGAGATTGACCTGATTGCAGACGGTTTTAAACTGCCAATCCACCTCTTTCGGCTGTCCCCGATTGGTCGGGGCTGCGGGCAGACATTATCGGCCATATTTTAAAACACCGACCCCCTGTGACATGAATGATGGAGCATGTCCGATGGATCGGAGCCGCAACGCGCCGGCGGTCATCACGGCGCCGGTGTCTGCAAACTTTCAAGCTCCCGGTTTCTCCTGATTGTGTAATTTGACCATTGACAATCGTAAAGCTGCCAATGCTTGGATCGAAACAATATTTGGATTACTTGAACAATTGAAATCCTTTCCCCGAAGTGCTCGGATTGTGGCAGAATTGAACGAAGCTACAATCGGGGAATTACTATTGGGAAACGGCCCTATTGTCTACCGAATAGAAATGAACCATATTTCAATTTTGACAGTTCGCAATATAAGGCAAATCTTAACTGAATCTGAAATTAAATCTAAATAGCAGTACCCGCCTATTCTTGGTCGTCAGCGGACTGGCAATACCAATGGAATATCCCTGGCGATGACGTTAATCAAGCAACGGCTGCCAGAAATCGAGGGCGTGTCAAGGGTCGTGAGAAAATGTACCAAAAATGGTCGTGAAAAGTGTAGCGCTTCAGTTTGAACCATAACTGTTCAGGGAATCCCCAGGCCTTAGGATTGAAAGAGACAGATGGTCCAACCGCATTGCCACTGCTATCGGAAATGGCCGCCGGGTGTTTGGCTTGGGCCGGATCGATGCGGAAATGAACTTGCCGGTGATCCGTCGGCGTTTTTAGTCAAGTGGCTGCGGATTCATGGGATGCTCCTTTTATTTTATGGGTGTGCCTCAAAGAAGTCCCTGGAAAATGGATTTGCCAATAATTTTGAAAATGCTAAATATCAGGTTATAACCTAAATATATTGTTGGATGATTATGGCTATAGCCTTATATTAGTTGTAATTATTTAAGGATATAGCCTTATGAAAGAACGTAGACTCCTATTAGATCAGATTGACAGAAAGATTA
>CAZAKB010000112.1:2729-7244 GCA_964485475.1 uncultured bacterium | reverse complement strand
TATAGCCTTATGAAAGAACGTAGACTCCTATTAGATCAGATTGACAGAAAGATTATTAAGTTTAAAAATCTTGCTGAGCTCACAATTCCTAATAGCGGTTGGATATACGCAATCAGGAAAGCATTAAATATGTCACTGAGACAGATTGGGAGTAGAATGAACATTACTCCACAAAGTGTTCGGGAGATTGAAGAGCGTGAAAAAAATGGGACTGTTTCTTTAAAAGTACTAAAACGAGTTGGCGAAGCATTAAATATGGAATTTGTGTATGGGTTTATTCCCCCAAACAATACATTAGCGAAGATGATTGAAGACAGAGCAAATCAATTAGCAGAAGAAATCGTTTATAGAACCTCCATGACCATGAGTCTAGAGAATCAAAAAACATCTGATGAACGAATAAAGAAAGCAATAAACGAAAAGGCTGAGGAAATTAAAACCCTATTACCAAGGTATTTATGGGATTAGAATTAACATATATAAATGGTCTAACACCTATCTCAGAAGAAGAAAAAGAAGAGTTGTTATGGCATCTAAAAAGGTATCCCAAAACAATTAAAAATGTATTGCATATATTGATATGACGTATTAATATTGTGATGTGTGACGTATAAGGAGATACTATGCAAACAAAATTAACTTTAAGAATGGAAGATGAGCTTATAAATATGGCGAAATCTGTTGCTGAAAAAAAAGGTAAGTCTCTTTCAAAAATGGTTGCTGATTACTTTAACGCATTAAGCAAAAAAGAGCTTGCTGAAGACATTATCAAATTGCCACCCAATGTAAAATCTTTGTATGGGGCTCTTGTAGATTCAGGTATTGATGAATCCGATTATAAGAAGTACGTTGAAGGTAAATATTTATGAAAATCCTGTTTGACACGAATATAATATTGGATGTATTACTTCTTCGTAAACCTTATTATACGTCTGCTACTTTTTTATTGTCTGAAGTTGAACATGGTAATATTGAAGGATATCTTTGCCCAACCACTATAACTACTATTGGATATTTAGTTAGCAAAGTAAAAGGAACAAGTGACGCAAAAAAAATAATTAAAAACCTTATCAATATATTCAAATTGACCGAATTAAATCAGCAGGTCTTTGAAACTGCATGTAATCATAAAATCAACGATTATGAAGATGCAGTATTACATGAATCTGCGCGTTTAAGTAATATTGAAGGAATCATAACCCGAAATATAAAAGACTTCAAATACGCTTCTATTAACGTGTACGATCCAGAAGAACTAATTGGAATTATCAAATCAAAATAGAAGAAAATGCCCCAAGCTCTCAGAACTACCCGACAGGGATTGGCAGGGTCCTTTTGCATGAATATCCGCCCGGTACTCGCATTAGAGAAAATCTTTATTAAATGCGTGTTCCAAAACAGTTCTGCCGGCACACGATGACTTTTACAGCAGCTCCTCTTAGCGGCTTTTTCTGCCTCAATAATCAGGATGTTTAACTGCTGCAGCAGTAGATATTCATCGCGGAACTCCCGATCGATCAGGGTCTTGCCGTATTTCTCCGGCAGCTGAATAACGCGCGGATTTTTATGACCGATTTAACCAGCAAGCATTCCTTTCAACAACTTCGGACTTCTGAACGTTTTCCCGGCGGTCCAGGGCAGTCGTTATGGAATCAGTAAAATTAATCAGGCAATCAAATATTGCTTGCATATTACTATTAATGTAATTACAATGTAGGTATGAAAACACAGATAATAAAAATAGGAAATTCGCAAGGTGTCAGAATCCCCAAGATTCTTTTACAGGAGAGTCGGATCGGAAAAGATGTTGAACTTATTCCAGAGAAAGAACAGATCGTCATACGATCGATAAAAAAAATCCGGAGTGGCTGGGATAAGTCATTCCAGGAAATGGCGAATAATAACGATGATGGATTGTTAGATAAGTCGGCTCTGCTTCATCAAAATTCCTGGGATAAACAGGAATGGGAATGGGGTGATTTTAGCGGGACTGTAAATGAGCTTTGAGAGATTTGACGTTTATCTGGTGAATTTAGATCCTACACAAGGATCGGAAATAAAGAAAACAAGACCTTGCTGTATTATATCACCTGACGAAATGAACCGGTATATTTCAACCGTGATCATAGCTCCGTTGACATCTAAAGGACGAAATTATCCATCAAGGGTAAATTGTAATTTCAGAAATAGTAAAGGTCAAATTGTTCTTGATCAGATTCGGACGGTTGATAAATCCAGGCTCGTGGAGAAGTTGGGAGCGATCAGTACTGGCGAACAGAGTAAAGTAATTTCTGTATTAAGTGAAATGTTTTCTAAATAACGCACAGTAAGGTATATGTCTTTAGAGTATTTTGCATCAGCAGCCGCAGCTTTTATATTCACAAAACCAATGGTTTATATACGAGAGAAATAGCGAATTGCCGACGATCTGAAATGACCGATCCGACACGTTGTCAGTCACCATTAAATCAGCGCTGTGGGCACCCCAGCTTGGCAATCTTTAAGACGGGATTGGGATCAACCCTAAACCATTCCTAGAAATTTGTGGATCATCGTCAGCAGGGCCTGATTGCCAGGCATTCCGGACTCTTTTTTAGCATGAGTCGCAGTTCCCCGGAGCTTCTTTTTCTGCAGCAGTGGCCGAAGGATATATCCGCGTACTCTGCGCAGACTGGAGCGTCCGGTCTTGGGGATCCAATTCTTACCCTGTAAATTCCAACTGAAATGTTTAGCACCTTTCATTGGTTTACGGGATAAATCGGATTGTTTTCGGGTAAATTCTGTTCATCAGGGCGTACTGATCCCTGCGGAGAAAAAAGACTGCCGGATTTATCCCGTTACCCAACACTTTCGTTAATGTAACATAGACATCGTTGGAGCATATTAAAAATAGACAGAATCTGTTGACATAATGCACACATTGGAATATAGTTGCTCTATGAAAATATTTAATTGGAATAGAGAAAAAAATATATGGTTAAACGAAAATCGTGACGTTAGCCTTGAAGATATCCTGTTTTATATCGATCATGACTGTCTTGTCGATGATATAATCAATCCTAATCAGGATAAATATCCAAACCAACGAATTATGCTTGTCAATATCAAAAACTATATCCATCTGATACCTTATATTGACACTGAAAACGAACGATATTTAAAAACCATTATTCCAAGTCGAAAGGCGACGGAGAAATATTTGGGAGAAACCAATGAAGTATAATTTTGATAACGAAGAACAAACTATTATTACGTCGTATGAAAATGGCGAATGGATCTCTGATCCAAATCTTGAACAACGGAAGAAAATGCTCCAAGAATCCGCTAGATATACAATGCAGAAAAACAAACGGGTAAATATTCGTATCTCAGAAAGAGATATGATCGAAATCAAGAAACGTGCTTTTGAAGAAGGTCTTCCCTATCAAACCTTAATATCAAGTATCTTACATAAATACATTAGTGGAAAACTCGTCACTAAATCCTGAATGTTTAAAATGTGCCGGCCTGAACCATCTGGTTTTTCTAGCAGCCGGTGATACCTGCGTTACCCGTCGGGCCAAACAATTATCCACAATCAGCGCTACGGTTTTCGAATTCGACCAGCGGCACAAGCGCCGCGAACGCCGGGGAGTCCTGGTGGAAAAGAAGGCCCTGGACAGCGCCCAAGCAGCCTGTCTCGGTGACCAGTCCGAATGGTCCAGTCAGCGCTTCCATGCGGCCCTCCGGCGGGAGGATCAGGAACATCAGTACTTCGAGGATTTCAAGCAGGCCATCCGGGAATCCTACCCCGGCTGCCGGGAGGAGGATGTGCTGGCGATCACCGAGCATGCCTGTGAAAAGTACAGCCGCCGGGTCGGGCGTTCCGCGTCAGCCAAAGAGCTTGACAGCGGTGCTGTCGGACAGGCCGTGCGGGCCTATATCCGGCACAATCACACCAACTATGATATAATCCGCGGGGCGCTCGATTCACGGAAGCTGAGCCGAGACTTGATCCAAGATCGGGTCGCTGCTGTGGAATCCGAATGGCGTCAAACCCCCGAAGCGCTGGAAGGGATTAAACGATGCCCCAAGATCGACATCACAGATCCCGAACCATGGCCTCCAGACGACCTTGGTCTGTTGACATAAAAGTGCCCCCCCGGGTCCCTGCCACGAAAAGATTCAGCAGTGGGATCGTGAAGGGCGGCCGATTGCCGATTGTGTCCATACTATTATACTCCGGTGAATCCTTATTATTGGAAGAGGTATTATGATATTAAAGACTTTATTGCAGAAAATATCCGGCCCAAACCGGATTCCGGTGCTTTATCCCGGAATGGTGAAATATATCGTTCGGCATTCGGACACTTTGGCGTCATTTTATATGATTAAAACCGAACGATTAAAAACTATCCGCCTAAAACCGAGACAGGTATCCGGTCTGAACAGAATGAGCAAAGGATCCAAAAAGTGCTGATGTTTCGCCCGGAATGGGTGGCAGGTTTGAGCCGGAATACCCGGCAGGTTTCGCCC
>CAZAKB010000112.1:0-2629 GCA_964485475.1 uncultured bacterium | reverse complement strand
GTTTCGCCCGGAATGGGTGGCAGGTTTGAGCCGGAATACCCGGCAGGTTTCGCCCGGAATGGGTGGCAGGTTTGAGCCGGAATCCACCGCAGCCAGCCGCTGATTTTCAATGATCGCTCCAGCGTCTGTCCGATCCGTGCTAGCTCAATCCCGGCGCACTCCAGTCGGCCGGCGGCGCGCAGCTGATTAACTGATCGAACAGCGGGGTCGTCGAGACATGGATATCCGAACTCCAGCGGGCCCCTCTCTTGATGCGGACCAGACCAAAATACGCCAAAAAGCGCTCAAAGGTCCGGAGGGTATAACAACTGGCCGCATAGCTCTCGGGCGTCTGATAGGGCGTCGGCCCGATGGGCGCCAGCAGCCGCGGATAGGCCCGGAAATATTTGTCGGCATAAAAGCGGCCCGGCCGGCGGTCCTGCCCGTATTTGCTCAGCAGAATCAGGGAAAATCCAACGCCTAAGGAGCCGATGTCGTCGGCATCGTAGCGATCAAAATAACCCCAGTTAAATTTACGGCTAAAGGTCTGCAACACCCGGTCCAGTAAGAGGGGCAGATCATGCAGCATCTTCCGGCCGGCCCGGGTGAGACTTAAGCGCTTGTTTCTGGTTTTCGCGATGCCACTCAGGAGCAGCAATATGCGGGTCAGCTGAATCGTCATACAATCGGTCTCTTTATTGAGATGTGAAATGCCCGATTCGATGTGCTCATCCTTTAAATAGCCCTGGCGGTAAATATCGGCCACGAGCCGGGTCGGCAGAAATCCCCGGGCCGTCAGTTTGATTTCCCCGGCCTGTTCAATCCGTTCCGCCAGGTAGCGAATCTGATTAAGCAGGGGAATCTTTTGGTAATCCCTTTCGCTCAGCGGAAGCAGGCGGATCGGACTGTCGGTACCGAAAGAATCCCAGAGAATAAACTCCATTTCAAGGGGTGAATAGCCTTCAAAATCCGCAATCCCGCGCAGATTCTGCAGCGGTATCCATGGCGGCGGCTCGGACTGGAAATTTTCAGACATAGGTACTCCTGTTGATGGGCTTGACCGCCGCCGATTTACCCCGGCCGACGGCGGCCGGATGATTGCGTCGCGATCAGCCGGCACTCGGTTTTTTCAAAGGGCAGGCCCCGACGCTTTAAGAGGCGCTCGGTTTTTTGAAGCAGCGATTGGGCCCGCCCGGTCAGGATCGGCTCGGCCAACTCAAATCCATACTGGGACCGGTCGGCAGCCCGTTCAATCCGGAGCTCCTGGCCCCACAGCCTGAACCGGGCCACTTCAACGTCAAATAGGTTCTCCGGATAATACGGGGGTCCCCACTCGGTTTCTTGGGTGAGCCCTTCTTTGGCAAAGTGTGCGCTAAAGGCGGCGAAAGCCGGCCCGGGAATGTGAACTTCAAGCACGTTGATTTTGGCGCTGTTGGGGCATCGGGTTCGGGCCTGTTTCGGCAGCGTTGTCAGGGCTGCTTCAATGAGCTCCTGAAAGGGTTTCAGCTTCCGGAGCGTTCCGAGGCTTCCGTCATCAGCGACCCGGGCGACATAGACCTGCTGATCCGATTGGTCCCGGTTGTTCAGCAAATAGAGCGTCTCGGCGTCCGCCAGATCGACCGACAGGGGCAGATAGCCGGCCCGGGAATCCCGGATACTATCAAAGACTTCCAGCATGGTCTCGCGGTCAATACGGAATGTCTCAAAAATATCCTGGGTCAGCCCGAACGCCCGCAAATATTCCCGATAGAGGGGTTTGATCGTCTGGCCCAGGTGTTTTTCAAGCTCCCGAATCGCGCGCTCCGACAGCGGTTCATAGTAGACGACGTCTGAAAACGCTTGCAGCCGCGTTTTAACCGCCTGGTAATAATCCCGATACTGACTGTTCACAGCTTCCTTTGCCATTGGGTAAAGCTCTGCAATATTGCCCAAAAGTGCAACAGCTAATCGGCGATCCCGCCCGGAATCCAGGGCACCTAAAAATAATTATTCGGTCCGGAGAGGCCCAGAGATTCACGAAGTCCTGCTTGTTTTTAATAATGAAGGCCTGCTATGGGCTTACGCTTTTTCAGGACCGGGGTTTGCTTGAGAATCCGGAAAATGCGGATTTGCTGGATCAGAATAATGTGCTGAGTTTATTGATTTAGATCGGATTCTACCGATCCATTTTCATTAAGGGATGGCACACGTTGAAGTGCCCACAAATGGTACATTTTCACGTGCCCAATGACACTCCGATGACAAAAACAATACATATCTCACGGATATCCAAAATCTAGCATAAATATTGACTTTATAACACCAAATCTGAAAATCAACCTTCAATCAGAAACTACTTACAATCCAATTTATCCCATTCAATAATTAAGTTTGGTATACTATTTTCGCTAAATAGAAAGGTAATAAAGTGTTCTGGGTGGGGAAGCGTCTAACTGAAAAACAGAAGCTTATTAATAACTAATCCCACTGACTAATAGATATTGCAGGTTTATTCTGAAAGTCACTGGATTGATTTCGCCGGAATCACTTTTTTTCATTCATCGATTCGGGGAACATTGACAACAATCGTTACTTTTATCCAATCATGGAAATATGATCAGTTCCTGCCACATGAACAGTCAAACCCTGCGATTTAATATTGTAGGGCTCT
>CAZAKB010000111.1:4394-10108 GCA_964485475.1 uncultured bacterium | reverse complement strand
AGGTTTTTAAACTGAAACGTTTTACTGAAACCGTTGGCTTTGATCGGGTCGTGACATCCTCAAAACTTAATCGGCCGGGGCTGGAATTGACAGGATTCTGGAAATATTTTGATAAATCGCGGATACAGATTATCGGTCGTAAGGAAAATATGTACTTCCGGACTCTGTCCGAAGACGAGCGACGGAAAGTACTGAAAAAACTATTTGCTTCGGGTACACCGGCAATTATTTTTGCACATGGTGCCAAACCACCGGAATTTTCCCTTGAAATTGCCCAGGAAAATAATATTGCCCTTTTAACGACACCGATGCTGACCAGTAATCTAGTGGGTCGTTTAATGGATTACCTGGACTGGAATTTGGCACCGTCTACAATTGTGCATGGTTCGCTGGTTGATGTCTTTGGTGTCGGCTTGTTACTAACAGGACGAAGCGGTATTGGAAAAAGTGAGGTTGCCCTTGATCTTGTTGAACGGGGGCATCGTCTCGTGGCTGACGATATCGTGAAAATTATCCGGCGAGCCGACAATGTCATTATCGGGACCAGTAATGAATTTCTGGAACATCACATGGAAGTCCGGGGACTTGGAATCGTCGATGTCCGGAACCTTTTTGGGATTCAGGCAATTCGTCAGCAAAAGAGGGTCGAAGTCCAGGTTGAGCTGGTGGAATGGGATGATGATACCAGCTACGAGCGGATCGGTGCAGTGGATAAACACGTCAAGATACTCGAGGTGGACACACCGATTGTCAAGTTGCCAATCTATCCTGGAAAAAATATTACTGTTATTGCAGAGGTGATTGCCATGAACCACCTGTTGAAATTCATGGGAAAGAATTCAGCCCGGGATTTCGAAAAGAAGCTGGCTGCGAAAATTCGTAAAAAATCACAAATATCAACCATCGAACAATATCTAAAGAAAGACTTTGAATAACAGTAGAGAGATAACATGAAAGCAGTCATTCCGGCAGCCGGAATCGGAAAGCGGTTGCAACCTCTGACATTGACCCGGCCAAAAGTTCTCCTGCCCGTTGCCGGCAAACCGATTCTCGGTCATATTCTGGATAAATTAATACAGTCTGGAATTGACGAAATCGTGCTAATTATCGGTTATAAAGGCGATATGGTAATTGACTATGTCAAGGAACATTATTCTATCGGTGTTAAATTCGTTGAGCAAATAGAACGCAAAGGGCTGGGGCATGCTGTCGGAATGGGGCTGGATGACATTGACGAACCGGTTTTGATAGTTCTGGGTGATACGATTCTTGATCTGGATTTTGACCATTTTGTCAAGAGTGGAAAGAATATTATCGGTGTCATGGAGGTCGAAGATCCACGTCGCTTTGGTATTGTGGAGTTGGACGGAAACCGTATCAAGCGGCTGGTCGAAAAGCCCCAGGATTATATCGGGAATCTGGCCATTGCCGGGATATATTTGCTTCAGCATGAAAATATCCTGAAAAAAGCCATCCAGTATATTGTGGATCATAATATTACAACGAAAAATGAATACCAGCTAACCGATGCATTGCAGGTGATGCTTGATTGGAAAGAAGAAATGACTGTAGAGGTCATTAACGCCTGCTATGATTGCGGGACCAGGGAGACATTGCTGGAAACAAACCGGGAGTTGCTGAAAACAATCGGGCAACAATCGCATTCACTCAAGAAAACGGTTATCATCCCGCCGGTTACCATTGGACAAAATGTTTGCATTGAAAATAGTGTGATCGGACCCAATGTAAGTATTGCTGATAATACCACAATAGCCCAGTCCATCATTGAAGATTCAATCATTGATAAACGTTCGGTGATTCAAATGGCAATCCTGAAAAATTCCCTGATTGGTCAGGATGCCTTTGTAGTTGGTCATGCTTTAAGTATCGATGTTGGCGACAAAATACGGCATAATTTAGGTTGATTTTATAGACGCAGAAGTGTATGTTTGTCTAGTAAAATTTTGGAGAAAGGAAATATGAAGAAATACCACTTTACCTCAGAATCTGTGACCGAAGGACATCCGGATAAAATTTGTGATGCCGTTTCCGATTCGGTTTTGGATGCGTTGTTGACCGTTGATCCGGATAGCCGTGTCGCCTGTGAAACCTTGACCACTACCGGCCTGGTGATGGTCGTTGGTGAAATATCGACCCGTGGCTATGTTGATATACCTCGAATTGTCAGAAATACTCTTGTGAAGATAGGTTATACCAATCCGGATTTTGGATTGGATGCGACCAGTTGTGCGGTTGTCACTTCAATTCATGAGCAGAGTGAAAATATTGCACTTGGTGTGGATGAAACCGAGAAGCATGAGCAGGGAGCCGGTGACCAGGGAATGATGTTTGGCTATGCCTGCGATGAAACCCCTGAATTAATGCCATTACCCATTACACTGGCCAATAAACTGACCATGCGTTTAGCAGAAGTTCGGAAAAAAGGTATCCTGAACTGGGTCCGCCCGGATGGAAAATCCCAGGTTACGGTTGAGTATATTGATGGCGAACCGAAATCGGTAACCCACGTGGTCGTGGCCGTTCATCATAATCCGGAAGTGCCCCATGATGAAATTGTCAGCAGTATAAAAAAACATGTTGTAATTCCGGTGTGTGAAAAATACCTGACACCGGAGACGAAGTTTTACATTAATGCCACGGGCATTTTTGCCGTCGGTGGACCGGAAGCCGATGCCGGTGTTACCGGACGGAAGATTATCGTGGACACTTATGGTGGTATGGGACGCCACGGCGGTGGTGCGTTTTCAGGAAAGGACGCCTCCAAAGTTGATCGCTCAGCATCCTATATGGCCCGTTATATCGCTAAAAATATTGTTGCAGCCAAACTGGCTCGCCGCTGTGAAGTTCAACTGGCCTATTCCATCGGTGTTGCCGACCCGGTTTCCGTATATGCCAATACTTTTGGGACAGGAACGGTAGAAGAGAATAAACTTGCCGATGCGATTCGTGCGGTATTTCCTTTGAAACCGGCTGATCTAATAAAGTATTTGCAATTGAAGCGGCCGATTTTTGCACAAACCTCTGCCTATGGTCATTTTGGACGTAATGAAGAGACATTTACATGGGAAAAAACTGATAAAGTTGATGAACTCAACGCTTATTTTGGAGTGAAATAATGGAAGGTAAGATAAAAGATATTAAAATGGCCGAAGCCGGTCGTCTGAAAATTGAATGGGCGGAAGCTCATATGCCGGTTATGACGGCCCTGCGGGAAAAGTTTGCAAAAACAAAACCTCTGGCCGGAATGCGGATTAGTGGTTGCCTGCACGTGACTAAAGAAACTGCGGTGCTAATCCGTACACTGATTGCCGCAGGCGCCCAGGTTGCCTGGAGTGGTTGTAATCCGCTCAGTACCCAGGATGATGTTGCTGCAGCACTATATGCGGAAGGTGTCCCGATCTGGGCCTGGCACGGATTGTCAACGGAAGAATTTTACTGGTGTATTGATGAGACTCTGGTTCAGAAACCAACGCTGACACTTGATGATGGCGCCGATTTGATTTTTACGATTCATAACAAATATCCTCAACTGGCTTCGACAATCATCGGTGGTTCCGAGGAGACAACTACCGGCATTCATCGCCTGCGAGCTATGGCAGCCGACGGTAAATTGCTCTATCCTGTTGTTGCTGTGAATGATGCCGAAACGAAATGGGATTTTGATAATATCTATGGAACCGGTCAGTCGTCGATGGACGGTATTCTGCGGGCAACTTCTGTACTGATTGCCGGGAAAACCATGGTTGTCGCCGGTTACGGTCACTGTGGCAAAGGCTGCGCTATGCGGGCCGACGGACAGGGTGCGAACGTGATCTGCACCGAAGTCAAACCCACGGCAGGATTGAAGGCAACCCTGGACGGATACCGGGTTATGCCTATGGATGAATGTGCTGCCATTGGCGATATTTTTATCACCGCCACAGGAATGAAAAATGTGATTGTCAAACGCCATTTTGAAATGATGAAGGATGGTGCGATTGTCTGCAATACCGGACATTATGACTGCGAAATCAACCTAGGTGAATTGGAATCAATCACTGTCTCTAAAAAAGAGATTCGTCCCAATTGTGTTCAGTATACCATGAAAAACGGAAAACGGATATATATTCTTGGCGAAGGGCGTTTAGTTAACCTGGTCGCGGCTGAAGGACATCCGTCGGAAGTGATGGATATGTCTTTTGCGAATCAGTTTATGGCTATGATGTTTCTGGCTAAAAATAAATCAGACCTTGTAAACAAGGTATATGACATTTCTAAAGAACAGGACCAGGAAATTGCGGCCCTGAAACTGAGTACGATGAACATCGGTATTGATAAACTGACCGAGGAGCAGATTCGGTATCAGACCGCGTACAGCGAAGGTACCTGATATCATTTTCATTGATACCATTTTTAATGGATTAATGTGAAACGAAAAACCGGCATATATTTACTCATGCTATTGCTGTGGTGGCTGATTGGTTGTGAATTTAAAGTTCCGACCCTGCCACGTTTACCTGAGCGCTGGAATTCCAAACTGATTATTCCGCTGTTGAGCAGGGATTATTCCTTCCAGGATCTGGTTTATGATTCCACATCCAGCCGGAACAATCCGATTTTTGCTGATACCTCTTATCAGAAAATGTACTATTTTGCTGTGGATACACCGGGACAGGCACTGACGGTTTCCGATGACTATTGGAAAATACCGGGTTTAATAATCGAAAAACAGATTGATTTGGAAGCCTCTATTGGGGCCGGGATAAACGAGATTGCTCCGATCTATCAGACCAAAGCCCTTGGGAGAATCAGTTCCCGGAATTGTTATATCATAAACGGAATATTAAACTCCGATAATTTAACAGGAATAAATGCTGTCCAAATTTCGGCTGTTCTATCCGACACTCTGCATAATGACGTGAATATTGAAGTTGTCGCCCGGAATTTTAAGAATCTGGATACCGATACACTTTGGATTGATACGCTGCATATCGCTGCTGACAGTTTGAACTCAGAAATCACATTGAGTCTAGACAATGATTCACTGTTCAGCAAGAACCGGACCTCTTTTATCGATTCGCTGGAATTCGGACTGACATTGACGATCCGGGATACACTTCGAGAAGAATTATCACAGAGCCTGACAGTCCAAATCGAGATAGGAACCCTGCACCTGGATACTTTTTACGGTCGGGCAATCGCCTCGGGATACCTTACCGGACAGGAATTTCTCAACAGTCCCGACGGAGCCGATAGTATTCTTTTTGACAATGCCAATGCCGATTTCACACTTCAGGATATTGGTGATTTCGATTCAATTCATATTACCATTTCCGGTAAAAATCTGTTCAGTACCAATGTTACTGTGGATTCGGCGTTCGCACTTAGCGGAACAGATTATCGATTAGATCTCAAACCTGTTATGGCAGTTTTACCAGATAGCATCACATTTTATGTTGAAGCGGCACAGCCGTTGGCATTATATGATGGCAACAGAATCAGCGATGAAATCATCGTTGGTTATCAGTTATACGCTCCACTAAAATTTACATGGCCCGATGAGATGCAGTTATCGGCTGGCCGTTCCACCCGGTTTTTTATTACCGACAGTCTGACCCGCTCAAATATCAGCCGGTCTCAGGATGGCGCCCAGTTAGATATCAGTATCATAAATCGGACGCCGTTTCGCGGCTCATTATTGCTTTTAATTGGAA
>CAZAKB010000111.1:0-4294 GCA_964485475.1 uncultured bacterium | reverse complement strand
ATTGCCGATACCTGTTATTTTCTGCCCAAATTTCATTTACTGAATCCCGATACGAGCCAGGTGTTTTTACAGAGCGATTACCGGATTGAAATTAAAAGTTACTTAAATTTACTGTTTGATCCAGCGGTGTTGAATCAAACAGTAACGGACACAACGGATACAACCGGATAGCATATGCAGATGACTTTTTCAAAAATGTGGAGAGAGCATCGATACCTCACAAGGCTTGCGATAGTGATTGCACTTGTCGCAAGCTCGCTATCCGGCCAGAGTCTCTCGCACCCGAGGGCGGTAGCACTGGGTGGTGCATTTACGGCGATACCCGAAGGTGTTTTCAGCGTTAGCAGTAATCCTGCCAACCTGGCGTTTCCGGCCGCGTATAACAGCTATTTTTACCTGGGCGGGATAGACTGGCAGTTGACGAATAATTTTTATTCCCTGCTGACATCTTCAAAATACGGTGGAAAAGATTTGACCGTCAACGATGGTGAGCTGCAGCAAGAATTTATCAAAGATCTGCCTGATGATGGCTGGCGGACAAATAGCACCATCAATGTCCCTCTGCCGATTATCAACTTTTCAAAAGGAAACAAAGCGTTTACCACGAATATCCTTTACACGACAGATTACTATATTTCCAAGCCGGCCCTGGATGTGATATTCGGAAACTGGGAAAAAGGTATCGAATATAAAACCGATCTGCGGATCGATGCGATGACTGCCATTGAATATGCCTATTCAATGGGAATTCCATACGATAACCTCGCTTTTGGTTTTTCGTTAAAATATTACCAGGGGCTGGGATATTATGGACTGGCGCCCGGTCAGAGTAGCGGAACAATTATGGTGGATACTGCTGCTTTTGTCCTGACCGGTGCGGGAGATTATCTTTTCCGGCAGTCCGGTGCCGGCCGGGGAGTGGGTGTCGATATCGGTTTGACATACCGGGATAAAAGCGGCCTGGATATCGGTTTTTGCGTCCAGAATATTGCCGGTCTGATCAAGTGGAACAGCCCGACGTTGTTTTCCGAAGGCATGGGCAATTCAATTCTCAAGTTGATGGGCAACCAGGTCAAAACCGGGATATTCAAAAATTCGGATTTAAATCTTCCGTTTGATGGGGAAAGCTATCATTACCAGTTTGAATTCAGAGATATCGCCGCCGACCAACTATTCGAAGGAGACAGCGCCTACAGTGATTTTTTCTACAGCAGTGGTGAAATTATTGAAGATGATTCCAGTACATTTACTACAAAACTGCCCCTTGTTTTGCGCTTTGGGATGGCCAAACAGATGAAAGATGATTTGCTGGTGGCGATGGATTTTTCGACCAGTTTCAGAGACCGGTTTAATTATAACCAGGGATGGCGGCTGTCAATGGGTATGGAATATACTTATCTTCCCAAAATCCCCTTCCGTTTTGGTCTTGCCGTCGGAGATATCAGTGGCTGGGAAGTCAATCTCGGCAGCGGTTTTCATCTTGGTTTTGCGCATCTGGACTGGGCGATTGGTTTTCATCGCGGAATCTGGTTGCATACGTCGAAAGGATTCCACTTTTCTCTGGGTTCGTACTTTACCGGAAAACATAAAACAAAATAACAACTGGTATCTGCAGGGACAGCGGATTTCCCGGGATCAATGCTTCGTGACAAAATTTCGAATTCCATTTAGATACAGAATTAGCCTTACACTGGTGATATTTTCCCTGATATGGTTATCTCTGAGCTGTACGTACGACCCGTTTCAAGCTCCGGAATTGCCGATCTTCTATCAGACCCTGAACTTGCCACTGACGGATGTATCGTTGCCACTTGGTGACTTGCAGGATTCCACGAACGGCATTTTTGGCGATAGTCTGTCAGACTCCCTGTATTTTAAGTTCGAAGGATTTTTGGATACAGTGACACTGACAGAGGATATTTTTGTGATTCCCACCGCCACGAATGTTGCTTTTCAACAGAATTTTGGTAGTATGGATGAGGCCAGTGATCCGGTAGAAATTACATTTTCTCAACCACTCCGCCTGGCGACTCTTGCCGGCATCTCTCTGCCGCAGCCAAATGAATTCACTACTCTGGCCGTCCCGCGTACACCACTGATTGATCAGGAAATACCGTATCAGATTTTTGATAAGGATTCAATTCCCTATTTTGAACGGGTGGATTACCTGACAATTGGTGACGGTGAATTCTCAACTATTGTTGAAAATGAGATGCTGATGGACCTGGATTCCGTCGTGATCCAGATGAAAAACAAAGACGGATCGATCATCGCTGAATCCTTTTATGAAAATATCCCTGCCGGCGAAACCCGATCCAGCAGCAGTGATTTGCGAGGGAAACATTTTCAGGATTCCATTGCCGTCTCAATATATACAATTCTGGCCGGCACTAATGGAGCGCCTCTGGTTATTCCGGCCAATACCGATCCCCATATGACTCTGACCATGAATGTCAGCCTCAATGAAATTGAGAGTTTTACAGGAAAGCCGGAACCCATTGAAACCAAAACCGCTCAGAAGCTGCCGGAATCAAACAATACCATTTTCAAGGGAATACTCGGAGAAACGCGAACGTTAAGCCCGGATACCAATTTGATTAGCTGGCGAATTGAAAATACCCTGCCTATCAATATGAATATGGAACTGGTTTTTTATAATTTCTACGGTGAATCGGGGCCATTGACAATCGATGCGATACTCAATACCGGCGAGGTCTCCCAGGGTTCGGATCGCCTGGACCTAGATACTTTACGAAATGTTGATCCAACGACGATTGTCGATTCAATCCTGGTTGTTACCACGATCACGATTTTACCCGATGATGGTGATACGGTATCGACGATTCCCCTTGATTTTGGTGGGGGTATGCTGGATTTTTCGTTGAATATTGCCATTATGAAATTCAAGGAAATTGTTGGATTTTTTAACGAATCTTTCGCTATTCCGCCGATTGCCATCAGTGATATTCCGGCCGGTTTTGGCGATGTGAATTTTGGTGAAGTCCTTTTGAACCTACACCTGTATAATGAAATTCAGGCCCAGACCGATCTGGAACTCAATATTATCGGTTATAAGGAAAATCAGGCCCCGGAATTAATTTCAGCCCATGAAACCATTTATAAAGCCAGTGATGCAGAACCAGTGGTGCGGTCTGATATGGAAATCGATATTGCTCCGATTTTTAACATGGTACCCGATTCGATGATGGTTTTCGGTGAAGCCGCAATTCCGTCCAATGATACTTCCCGGCTGCAGGTTAATAAATCCTTTTGGGGCAATTACGAAGTGATCGTCCCTTTTATTATGCAGATCAACGATATGACCTTTATCCCGGTGTCATCGTCGAAACTTTCCCCTATGGACACCGAGACCCGGCTGCGGCTTCAAAGCGGTTTGATCGAAGCAGCAATTATCTCCGAAATAACCAATGATTTTCCGCTGTCGGGCCGGGTAGATATTCTGATATCGACGTATGATTATTTTCCCCTGTATGCCGACAGTCTGGATTCCGGTTATCAGTTTATCAATGATACGATTTTTGCAATTACTGACACCGGGAACATCAGTGTTGTCATTGATACACTGGTGACAATCGAATTACCGGAGCCTGTTCTGGATCAGCACCAGCGGGTCCGAACGCCAGGTTATATCTATCAGAGTTCGGTGATCGATTCGGCAAAGATTGACATCATTGTTAGTGATGAAACTCATTATATTCGTCCCCGGATTCACTTCAACGGAACCGATGATTTTGTTTATATTGGCTACAATGATATTATCAGAATCGTGACACTTTTCAGTATGAAACTGGAAACGACCACGATGTTTGGACCGGTTTCATCTGATGAAGACAGCGCTGGGGTTGATAGTTTGAAAAAATCGGTAGTTATTAATCGGAAATAGAATGCATCAGCGCCGTATCCATAAAGTTATCTTTGTGTTCATCCTGCTGGGAATGACTATTTCTCTGATTGGACAAACCCGGCGGGATCCCCGCGGTATGGCTCTGGCCGGAGCGTATGGTGTCATGGCTCGCGGCCTGTTTACTGTGAATTATAATCCCGCCAATCTGGCCATTCAGGAACAGTACAAATCTTATCGGGTCTGGGGTGGAATCGGTACAAGCTTCACGAATAATATACTGTCTTTGCGCAGCTACAACGAGTATAACGGTAAAGACCTGGAGGCCAATGATGGTTTGCTGAAAGAACAGTTTCTGGAGGAAATTCCGGCCGATGGTTGGCGTCTATTTTCCGATTTACATGTTCCCATTCCATATCTGAATTTTTCCCG
>CAZAKB010000110.1:0-10143 GCA_964485475.1 uncultured bacterium | reverse complement strand
TAATATCAAGAAAATTTATCCATTCATGTAAATTATTTATGCATGAATTAAATCAGACTGAAACATAGGTGTCCAGCTCATCAGCAATCCGGCGAATCATGTTCGTTCGGTCACGGTGGGGCAGGAAGGCGCTCTTGAAACCATTAATGATAATTTCCTTAAAATCCGGGATCTGGAAATTGAAATATTGGTGCGCCAGCATGTACTCTTTTGTCAGGCAGGTATTTGAAATCAGGCGATTATCGGTGTTTAGAGTGACCCGCAGGCCGTAGTCATAATAGAATTTAAACGGATGGGTCTCATAAGATTTTACACTTCCTGTATGAATGTTACTGGTCATGCAGATTTCCATGGCAATCCGATGATCGGCGATATAATTCAGCAGGTCACCATCTTCTTTCAGACGGACGCCGTGCCCGATGCGGTGTGCTCCGCAATAGTGTACTGCCTGGTGGATGGATTCGGGTCCATAATCTTCACCGGCATGCAGTGTCGTATTAATATTGTTGTCCAGGATCAGATAAAAGGCTTCCTTATGATCTTTTGCCGGAAAGTTTTCTTCCACTCCGGCCAGATCGAAACCGACAACACCACGATTTTTAAATGCGACTGCCAGTTCGGCTAGCTGATAGGATACTTCCGGCGAGATACTTCTGATCCCGCAAATGATGATTCCGGTTTTGATTTTAAATTCTTCTTCGGCTTGCTTTAGTCCTTTGATGACAGCATCCACGGATTCCATTGTAGTCATGCCATGTTCTGTGTGCAGGATAGGGGAATAGCGGACTTCCAGGTACAGAACATTTTCTTTGGAACAGTCTTCAGCCAGTTCAAATGCGGCCCGGATTAATGATTCGGGAGTCTGCAGAACTTTAAGAGTCAAATCAAATTTTTTAATGTATTCCGGCAGAGTAATATTATTACTTTGCACAGTTACGGCTTTCCAAAGCGTATCCGGATCACGGGACGGCAATTCGACTTTATTTTTTTCGGCCAAATCGAGAATTGTGTTCAGGCGCAGCGAGCCATCCAGGTGGCAATGCAATTCAGTTTTGGGTAACTCACGAATAAACTCTTCAGTAATTTTTACATTCATGGTCAATACTCGATAAAATTTGCAGTTTTTAATTGTCGGAGAAATGTGCCGACCCGTTCAAAAACAGGGGCTACTTTTTCTCCAAACTCTTTTTCAATTTCATCAGCGATAATACCGGCATTATTTTTCCTATCGATCAGTTTCCAAATGCTTGAGCCAATATCGTCAAGATGGATTTTATAATTCTTGTGTTTCGTCAATGGGGAAAAATACTTCACAGCGATTGCACTCTTAAATTTCGGTTTGAGCAGTGTGATTTTTCCATCAGGGTCAGTTTCAAAATTAACACAAGGGCGGGGAATAATGTCATACATATTGATCATTTTTTCCTCGCCCTTATGCTTTTTATTCAAAACAGGTCTTTCTTATTAATGAGCGGCTGACGGAGGGGCCGGTTCATCCGGACTTCCGGCATTCTTTAAAGGTATCTGTACCAATGTATAGATAATAACCGCAAAGACACCAAGGCTGATGATAAAGGATGGATTTTTAAAAATCTGAAATACATTGATTTCAAAAAATGCCAGAGTCGCAAAAAGTAGTCCTACCAGGGCTTCTCCGGCGATTAATCCGGCCGCCAGCAGAACGCCGACATTGTCCATTCGGGCCACCTGATTTTCATTCAGTTTGCGCTTTTTTGTAATCATTTCAACGATACCTTTGGTCAGACCACCAATAAAAATCGCAAAGGTCGTTTCCAACGGCAGATACATACCGACGCTGACCAGCATCGGGCTTTTTACCTGCATAAGGATAAAGCCGAATCCCATCAGCATACCGACAATAATCAATGGCCAGGCCATTTCTCCGCCGACGATACCCTTGGACAGCATTGCCATCAGACCAGCCTGTGGTGCCGGAAGATTCTGGCTGCCAAAACCACCAACGTATCCCTCTTTCAATCCCGTGGCGATGTCACCCTGATTCAGGATTACCAACGGAATAAACATGACCAGTCCGGCGATAACAACGCCGATAATATCACCCAATTCCATTTTCCATGGGGTACCGCCGAGAATATGACCGGCTTTCAAATCCTGAAGCATTTCACCAGCCACAGCGGCAGCAACACATACGATTGCTGCAACACCCAGCACGGCGGCGATTCCTGCATTTCCTTTAACACCCAGTGCGACCATCAGTAAAGCAGTCACCACCAATGTTGAAAGAGTCAGTCCGCTGATCGGATTATTGCTTGAACCGATAATGCCGACTAAATAACCGGATACTGCCGCGAAAAAGAATCCGGCGATAATCATCACCAATGATGTCACTATCGCAACAAAGAAACTTGTCTTGAAAACCAGCCAGGTAATCAAAAACGTTGCCACCGCGGCGAAAATAATACCAACCAGAATCCATTTGAAACTGATGTCTTTATTGGTTCGTTCAGTTGTGATTTCGCCAGTAGCTGCTTTTTTAACGTCGCTGACTGAACGTGCGATTCCGGTCGCCAGACTTTTCCGCATATTATATAATGTAAAGCCGGCGCCAACGAGCATCCCGCCGATAGCCATGGGGCGTACGATATTTCGCCAGACATTAATGGCCATGGTTGTCCATGTCGCATGATCATCCACTGCACCGGTAGCGATTAAACTCGGACCGACAAAGTAAGTAATAATTGGGACAAGTAATCCCCAGGCAATCAAACCTCCACTGAAATTGAGAGAAGCCAGTTTGGGGCCAATAATATAACCGACGCCCATATAGGCGGGGCTGACACCGGGAGAACTGAGCAGCAGTCCACCTTTTACCGAGGCGGTCCCGGAACTGCCAATTGCTATTTTTTTCGAAGCAAACTGAACAAAATGTTCCCAGCGGGTAGCAAACAATTTAAACTGACCCAGCATCTGGATCAGAGCACCCATGCCCATTGCGCCAAAGAGAAATTTTGAGCCGGTCCCGCCGGAGCGTCCGGTCTTGTGAATTTCAGCAGCTGCCCGGGATTCTGGAAACGGCAATTCTGCGTCTTCAACCATCACCCGGCGAAGCAGGGCAACAAACATAATTCCTAAAATACCGCCAACAATCATGATCGCAGTCGATGTGAAAAAATTACCGACCGTGAAAAACTCCGGCCAGATTCCCGCAATGAAAAATGCCGGAATTGTAAAAATCGCACCGGCGGCAATGGATTCACCAATCGAACCAACGGTACGGACAAAGTTCTCTTCCAGAACCGTGCCTTTGAAAAGTTTCAGGACAGCCATTCCAATAACGGCTGCTGGATAGGTTGCCGCAATCGTCATTCCGGCTTTCAGTCCAAGATATGCATTCGCAGCTCCAAGTATAACCGCAAGAATTAAACCCAAAAGTAAAGCCTTCAGGGTAAATTCCTTCATGTCGGTTTCTGCCGGAACAAATGGTTTAAACTCTTTTGTAGCCAACTAATCCTCCTGTGTTTCTATATTTGACGTACTCATAAAAAGTGCCTTGAAACTAACTAAAGAAGCAGTAATTGTCAAGAAAAAGCCGCTGGTCAGCAGAGCCATAAATCAACAACTTCATAGATTTTTAATGGAATTTGTTCATAATAAAATTTCAGACCCCGGTTGCCAATCACCGAAATGACCGTTAAATTCTGGCACAATGCAGACTATTGCTCATACGGAATACGAAACTAAATTATGGCAATCCGGTAAGCAACATATTGCCGGGATTGATGAAGCTGGCCGAGGACCACTGGCAGGGCCGGTTGTTGCCGCAGCCGTGGTGTTTGATCCGTTGGCTGATTTAATTGCGGGAATCGCGGATTCAAAAAAGATCACTGAAAAAAGGCGGGAAAAACTGTATGATTTGATTCAACACCAAGCATTAGCCGTTGGAATTGGTGTCGTCGAGCCTAAAGAAATCGACCGGATAAATATTCTCCAGGCAACACATAAAGCGATGCGCATGGCAATTGGAAGATTAAAACTGAAAGTTGATCATATTTTGGTCGACGGAAGGGGGATTCCAGACAAGATATATCCGCAGACAGCCATTATCGGCGGCGATCGGGTTTGTTATTCCATTTCCGCCGCATCGATTATAGCAAAGGTCTATCGTGACCAGATCATGCGAGAAATGGATACGGTTTTTCCGGGATACGGATTTGCCAAACATAAAGGATACGGCACTCAGCAACACCTGGATGCGATCAAAAAACTGAAACCTTGCCCGATTCACCGTAGATCCTTCGCTGGTGTCAGGGAACATGTCTTTGATCTGGAAAAATTGAAAAATTCACGGTTAATTGGAAAATATGGTGAAGACCTGGCAGCACATTATCTCTATAAGAAAGGTTTTCAGATTGTTCAACGAAATTTCCATGCCGGTGTTTATGGAGAGATTGACATTATTACAAAGAAGGATGATCTGCTGTGCTTTGTGGAAGTAAAAACTCAGCGCCGAAATATTTATGGACCACCGGAAAGTTGGGTGGACGAACGCAAAATGGAACAACTGGGATTGATCGCCGATGCCTATCTGTCACAACATCCAGAACTGGATATGAATTGTCGATTTGATGTCATTGGAGTTACGCTCCAGCCAAAGGGACATCATATTAATCACCTGGAAGATGCATTTCGATTATAGGAGTTTTATGAGAAGAATTACGGTTATACTGTGCTTAATTGGATCAATGCTTTTTGCCCAGACTTTTCAGGTGGGAAATAATGGTGCCGTAGTAACTGCATCCAAACTGGCTTCCGATGTCGGGATTGAGATCATGCAGAACGGTGGTAATGCTGTGGATGCAGCGATTGCAGTTGGATTTGCCTTGGCGGTTGTTTATCCACCAGCCGGGAATATCGGTGGTGGCGGATTCATGGTGGTCAGGACGCCGACCGGCGAAGTTACCACGTTTGATTTTCGTGAAAGAGCACCAAAGAAAGCCAACCGGGATATGTATCTCGATGAAAATGGAAATCCGATTGACAATCTTAGTACAGAAGGTGCATTGGCATCGGGAGTACCCGGTTCAGTTGCCGGTTATGCCTATGCTTATGAAAAATACGGAAGCAAGTCGTGGCAGGAACTTCTTGAACCATCTGTTCGATTGGCTCGGGAAGGTTACCCGGCTACGTATTATATTTCCAGTAGTTTAAAACGTCATCAGAAAGAACTGAGCGAGTTTGACTATACTCGTAAAATGTTTTATCCAAACGGTGAAGCGCCGGAAATGGGTGAAACGGTTATCCTGACAGACCTGGCCAATACACTGGAACGGATTGCACAAAAAGGGTGGAAAGAGTTTTATACCGGAAAAACTGCCAGAGAAATTGCCCGCAGTGTTCAGGCCGCTGGCGGTATTATCAGCGAAGGGGATTTAAAGCATTATAAAGTCAGTGAACGTGAGCCGATTTGCTTTAATTATCGGGGTTATGATGTTTACTCAATGCCACCGCCGAGTTCGGGTGGTGTTTGTCTGGCACAAATTCTAAAAACCGTCGAAAATTTTCCCTTGTCCGATTATGGATTTCAATCATCGTTGGCTATTCAAATTGTTACTGAGGCTGAACGACGAGCCTATGCCAATCGGGCCCATTTTCTGGGTGATCCGGATTTTTATAACGTGCCGGTAGAATTTTTGACTAGTGATTCGCTGACGCTATCGATATCTCGATCCATCAATTTAGAAAAGGCTACTCCAAGTCAAATGGTGAAACATTCATTCTATCCTGAAAGTGAAGAGACTACGCATTTTTCGGTGGTAGATAAAAATGGCTGGACTGTATCGGTGACAACAACTTTGAATGGCAGCTACGGTTCCGGTTTTGTGGCCGGGAAAACGGGAATTCTGATGAATAATGAAATGGATGATTTTTCCATGAAGCCGGGTTTTCCGAATATGTTTGGATTAATTGGCGCCGAAGCCAACTCCATACAGCCGGAGAAGCGTATGTTGAGTTCCATGACTCCCACAATTGTCACGAGAAATGATTCCCTGATGTGGATTCTTGGGACTCCCGGCGGCGGAACAATAATTACGTCGATCGCCCAGGTATTAATGAATTTAATTGATTTTGATATGAGCCTGGTTCAGGCTGTCGATGCTCCCCGGTTTCATCATCAATGGTTACCGGATATAATTTCTGTTGAGAGATTCGCTTTTTCACCGGATTTAGTCAGGATACTTGAGGAAAAAGGATATCATTTCCAAATCCAGTCTTCGATTGGTGATGTCAATGCGATTGAAATGGACTGGAAAAGTATGCAGTTCATCGGCGTTCCCGATAAGCGTTTTCAATCGGCTGCTTCCGCATGGTAAAGATGTCTCGTTATAAAAAAATAGTAATCGCTCCAGATTCCTTTAAAGGCAGTCTGACTTCTCAGCAGGTTTGTGAGTCGCTTGCCGAGGGAATTCGAAGTATTTCTCCTGACATTAATCTTAAATTGCTTCCCTTATCCGATGGTGGGGAGGGATTCATTCGTGTGTTTCAGCAGGCAATGTCAGGAGAACTTGTATCTGTTGATGTGGTTGGTCCTTTGAGTAAACCATTAAATGCTGATTATTTCATTATTAAGCCAGATAATGTGGCAATTATTGAAATGGCCGAGGCCGCTGGGTTAATCCATGTTCCCGTCGAAAAAAGGAATCCATTTTTGACAACGACGTATGGCTTGGGACAATTGATTCGTCATGCCTTGGATCGAGGTATTCGAAAATTTGTCATTGGGATTGGCGGCTCAGCAACTAACGACGGTGGGGCAGGGATGGCCCAAGCACTGGGTGTGAAATTTTATAATGAAGATGGTATTGAAATTCAGGAATATATGAACGGAAAATTGATTGGACAGTTCCGGAAACTCACGATTGATACAATTCATCCGGCGATTGCGGAAAGTGAGTTTCGAATTGCTTGTGATGTGGACAATCCGATGCTGGGGTCCGGTGGTGCTGTGTATACATATTCACAGCAAAAGGGGGCTTCGCCTGACGATCTGCCGGCTTTGGAACAGAATATGACTAATTTTTGTCATGTACTGGAATCTCAGTTTAAAAGGAAATTCGCAAATGTACCGGGCGCCGGGGCGGCGGGTGGACTGGGTACCGGACTGATGGCGTTTCTGAATGCCAAGATTGAAAGTGGAATTGATCTGATCCTGGATACCATGCAAATTGACCGGATGCTGGAAACTTGTGATTTAGTGATAACTGGCGAGGGTAAAATCGACCGGCAGACCTTACGGGGAAAAGTAGTGACCGGAGTTGCAGCTCGCGCACATCAATATTCGGTACCCGTAATCGGAATATGTGGGATTCTGGAACTTGATCCGGAATCTATTAATGAGCTCGGATTGGTAACAGTATTTTCGCTGACCGAAGAGTGTGGAAATGAGCGATTGGCTATGGAAAATGCCCGACAACTATTAGTCGAACTTGGCAAACGAATATTAGATTCTCATTCAGGAAAGAATTAAGTTATGACCATGGAAATTGAGCGAAAATTTTTGGTTTTGAATGATTCTTATAAACAAATGACCCGGCCGGTCTGCATTCGACAGGGTTACATCAGTACCAGTGTTGAGAATGTCGTTCGTGTCCGGATCGCCGGAGATAAGGCGTTTCTGACCATTAAATCACTGATCAGTCAAAGGTCCAGACTGGAATATGAGTACGAAGTTCCCGTTGCGGATGCCAGTGAAATTCTGAATAATATTTGCCGGAAACCGATTATTGAAAAGAACCGGTATGAGGTAGTAAATGGAACAGATGCTTGGGTGGTTGATGAATTTTTAGGTGAGAACCAGGGACTGGTCGTTTCGGAAATTGAATTGGATTCTGAAGATCAGGAAGTTAAACTGCCGGACTGGATTGGTGCTGAAGTCACCGATGATTCGCGATATCTTAATGCCAACCTGGTCGATTATCCATATAATAACTGGGTGGAAAACAAAAAGGTGAGTTAGTCTATGTTATTTAAAGAGACCAAATTGATTGAAAAGCAAATGGATAACTTTCTGGACATTATCAGCGAGTCCGTGTTGGTTTTTCAGGAAGGTGTAATTCGTTATTTCAGGAAGCAGAATGACGACTTTGACAGTTCTCTTAGTAAAGTCGAGATCCTTGAAAACCGGGCGGATGATCTGCGCAGGGATATCGAAAACCGACTTTACACAGAGACATTGATTCCAGAATCCCGTGGTGATGTTCTGGGACTTCTTGAAAATATGGATAAGCTGGTGAATGGCGCAAAACATGTGTTAAAGGAATTTTCCATTGAAATACCGATGATACCTGCTGAATTTCATGAAGAATTCCTGGATTTAGCGACAACTGCTGCGAAGGGAGTCGAGGAAGTTGTTCAGGCTGCCCGGCGTTTTTTGTCAGATCCCTTATCTGTGAAAGCAAACCTGCACAAAGTCTATCATTACGAAGAAGAAGCCGACCGCATCGCTGAGAAGATTCAACGCAAGGTGTTTCGCAGTGATTTGGAACTCGCCCAGAAAAATCATATTCGGCACTTTATCATTAATATGGATTCATTGGCGGACAGAGCCGAAGATGTGGCCGACCGGCTGGCGATTTATACCATAAAAAGGTCAATGTAGTCAATGGTAACGCTTTTATACCTGAGTAGCGGACTGTTCCTTGGATGGTCACTGGGTGCCAATGACGCTGCTAATGTCTTCGGTACGGCGGTTGGTACCAAAATGCTTAAGTTTCGGTTTGCCGCGACCATTGCGAGCATTTTTTTTATATTAGGTGCGGTATTTTCTGGTGCAGGTGCTTCTGAAACCTTAGGATCGCTAGGTTCAATCAACAAAATCGCCGGTGCCTTTATTGTAGTCTTATCAGCAGGAATAACGGTGTACTCAATGACACGGCTGGGATTGCCGGTATCCACTTCTCAGGCAATTGTCGGGGCCATTATCGGATGGAACCTGTTTGCTGGAATTTCGACAAATGTTCAGGTGTTATCGAAAATTGTTGGATCTTGGATAATGAGTTTGGTTCTGGCCGCACTGTTCGCGTTTGTTATTTATCGTCTAGTTCTCCGGTTTAAAACATTACAGAAAATTCACATTTTTCGTCTGGACGCCTACACTCGCTTAGGATTAATTATTGTCGGAGCCTTTGGGGCATATTCACTGGGGGCCAATAATATTGCCAATGTCATGGGGGTTTTCGTCTCAATCTCACCATTCCATGATATTTCTCTGGGACCGTTGAATTTTACCAGTGTTCAGCAATTGTTTCTGATGGGTGGAATTGCCATTGCCGTAGGAATATTTACCTACTCATATCGTGTGATGTTAACTGTCGGAAAAAGTGTCTATAAGTTGACTCCGCAGACAGCCCTGATCGTTGTCCTGGCCGAGTCACTGGTTCTGTTTCTTTTTGCATCTGGAGGGCTGCATGATTTTTTGATCACACGTGGATTACCAGCATTTCCCCTGGTACCAGTATCAAGTTCACAACTGGTGGTTGGTGCGATCATTGGTGTCGGAATGGCTAAAAAAGCCCGGAATATTAAATATCGGGCGTTAGGTAAAATTGGTCTGGGCTGGATTGTCACGCCGTTGATCTCACTGCTCATCTGCTTCGTTTCACTATTTGTGTGCCAAAATGTGTTTATGCAGGATGTCGTCAATCGGAAAGTCGTCCAAATTCAGGATTGTAGCGAGGGCTACTGCTCTATCAATTATGGAATAGATGAGATTTGCCAGAAACCTTAAACAGTATATCCGACACTCATTCCCAAGTTCGTCTCGGGAGTGAGATATTTCAATTAATTATCGTTTAAACCACTTTCAATAAATCAATTATTGTATTAATTTTGGTAATTCTTCAGAGTTAAGCTCTCCTTGTCATTCAGATTACTATTTTTAATTCAGTTTCTCCGAAAAATAATTAATTTTAATGAACAGTTTCGGTATAAGGATTGATAATATGTCTAAAATCGTTGTAAAATTTGGTGGATCGAACCTGCGCACACAGCAGGATATAGAACATGTTTTATCGGTAGTCCAAAAATATAACCGGCCACTCGTTGTTGTTGTATCCGCCTTTTATGGTATTACCAATATGCTTGAAGAGATGTTGTTTAAGGCGC
>CAZAKB010000109.1:0-10310 GCA_964485475.1 uncultured bacterium | reverse complement strand
GGTTCACGAAAATGCACATGCAGGTCAATGAATCCCGGTACGATATGAAATCCTTTCAGATTAATGATTTCCTTCGCTTCTTTTTCAGGTATATCTTTTTTGATCTTTTTTATTTTGCCTTTTTCGATCAACAGATCAGCATTGATATTTTGCTCTGTAAATGGATCGACGATCTGGGCATTTTTGAATAAAATCGATGTATCAATGGCTCGTTTTTGCATATGTTTTCTCCCTATCTTCCACCGGCTAATAAAAAGAGGATCGACATCCTGACGGCAACCCCATTTAATACCTGATGTAAAATAATAGAATGTTCACTGTCAGCAACGTCAGTGTCAATTTCTACACCCCGATTAATCGGCCCGGGATGCATAATTGTAATCGGTCGTTTCAATTTACTCAGTCTCTGCTGTGTAATTCCATAGACGTTCCGGTACTCCCGCATCGAAGGTATCAATCCTTTTCCCTGTCGTTCTTTCTGAATTCGCAACACATTAATGACATCCGCGAATTGCAGCGCTTCATCCAGATTATAACTGACTTTAACACCAAGAGATTGAACATCATAGGGCATAAACGTCGGAGGGCCACAGAGCAAGACATTGGCACCCATGGTTTTTAAGCCAAAAATATTTGATAATGCAACCCGACTATGCCGGATGTCTCCGATGATGGCGACATTAACTCCCTCCAGCGATCCCAATTTCTCCTTCATGGACATCATATCCAGAAGTGCCTGGGTCGGATGTTCATGGGTACCGTCACCGGCATTAATGACGACGGCGTCAACGAATTGTGACAGCAGTTTCACTGAGCCAGGCGTGGGATGCCGCATAACAACCACATCCATTTTCATTGCAAACAGATTCTGGATGGTATCGCGCAGACTTTCACCTTTGGCCAAACTGCTACTGGAAGCGGAAAAATTTATGGTATCCGCCGAAAGTCGTTTCTCTGCTAACTCGAACGAAATCCGTGTCCTGGTTGAGTTTTCGAAAAACAGATTCACGACGGTAACACCCTTTAGCGTGGGTACTTTTTTGATCGGGCGTTCCAGCACTTCCCGAAAGGAAAACGCCGTATCCAGAATCGTGTTAATATCTTCTTGCGGTACATTTTCCAGCCCAAGCAGATGTTTAATTCTAAGATTCATCGTTCTTCAACCTCCACAAGCAGAATTTCGTCCCGGTCATCAATCTCCTTCATGTGTACGCGGACCTCTTCATTTTTAGCAGTAGGGACGCTTTTTCCAATGTAATCGGCCTTAATCGGTAGCTCACGGTGCCCCCGGTCAATCAATACGGCCAGCTGAATTGCCGATGGACGGCCAAAATCCATCAGGGCGTCCATTGCTGCCCGGATCGTCCGGCCGGTATAGATGACATCGTCCACTAAAATCAATATCTTGTCATCCACATCGAAGGGGATTTCCGTAATCTCCATCGCAGGCAGCTGTTTGGTCCGATAATCGTCGCGATACATGACCGTATCCAGTACACCGACAGGAATGGCAGTACCTTCGACTTCCTCTATTTTTTTTGCAATCCGTTTCGCAAGATATTCTCCCCGGGTACGGATTCCAATGATGCCAATATTTTCAGTTCCTTTACAGCGTTCAATAATCTCATGTGCTAAACGCGTGATCGTGCGTTTCAATGCCATTTCATCCATTAAATGCGAACGTGTTTTAAAATTCATGGTCTTCTCCCAAATAAAAAAAACCCACCGGTTGCCTGGCGGATATCTTCTTTTTCTTATGCCCTTTCCAACTCACGGGTTAGGATTAAAAGGCTCCTCTGTTTAACGTTGCCGGAATTTAGAGGAAGATACTGAAAAAGTCCAGTAGTTTTAGAGAATTTATTCTATCAATTATTGACTTTGTGTACTTGAGTTTTTTCTGCCAATTTAATTTTTTATCTGAATTTTTCCCTTTTTATAATAAAATTTATCCCCCCGGTTCATTGCACAAATTATCGGAGTTGAAACACCTTTCTGCCGAGCTTCGTCTTTAAACTCTTGATAAGTAGAGCTGAAGTATTCTCCATTATGCATCGGAAATACAACTTTTGGTTGCAGTTTATTAATCGCGTATAAACTGCCGATCCACACGGCCACATTGTCCCCAAAATTACATCCACTGTTTGGTAAAAACGCAATGTCGATTTTTGAAGCCTGCTGAGAAATATAGTCAATTTCCGGTGTGTAATCGCCGGACAGATCACGGTTTCTATTGGCATGATCACCAGCATGAAACACCGTTAATCCATCGACAGTGACCAGAAAACCAACACCGGTATCGTTTGAATAGATTGTTTTAATATCAACACCGTCAATATTCTTATGATCTCTCGGTCCTATAAATTCATAACATGAAAATTGTTCCGGTTGATGCCCTAAAATATAGTTGATTCTCTTGACCTGATCCTTCCATTGAAAGATATCCGGGATAAAGTGATCCTGATGTTCATGGGAAGAAAAAACCAATACATTCAAATCCTTAATTTCTTCCGGTGTGATGTATCCTGACCTGAGAAAAATCTCATCCGGTTTATTTTCCGTTTCCCAATAATCAAAAATCAACAGATGGTTTTGGGTTTTTACAGCCCAGCCGCTGTGACCAAGATACCATATCCAGGCCGTCCCGGGTTTTGGTTTTTTATTCAATTCTGCACTATAGCCAAACTCAGGTTTGAATTTGGATTTTGCTGTCCCATTTTTCATCAACAGTTCGCTGACCTTTTTATGCCCATATTTATTAGCGTAATCCAGAGATGTAAATCCATTTTTATCAATGGAAGTAATATCGATCGTATTCCTTTCCAATATCATCTTCACTGCATCGCTTTGTCCACGGACTACTGCCATGTGTAACATATTCATTCCGGTTGATTTATCTATAATATCAACTGAACCATTATATTGCAACATAAGTTGCAGAAGTGCGGGCTTGCCACTGCGGACACTTTCCATCAAAGGCGATATACCCCTGTCATCGCAGATATCCGGATTTGCACCGGCTTTTAAAAGCATTTCAGTCAGCGCCGGGTCACCCCTGAATACGGAATTCATTAGCGGTGTCGCCCCAAAATTGTTTGCTGAATTGACATCAATACCCGCATCGATCAACCCACCAATCATTTCAGGATTACAGCGAAACAGTGCCATGTGTAACAAACCGTTTCCATCCTCGTCTTTTTCATCGATGGAAAAGCCCTTTTCAATAAAGTAGTTGGCCATTTCTACCTGTCCTGATAAAACGGCTATCAGCATAACGCCCCGATTATTATCGGTTTTAGCAGAACTGTCCGCGCCATTTTGCAGCAGATAATCAACAATGTCGATATGTCCCCGGGAAGTCGCGAACAATAACGCAGTCATCCCGAAATTATCACGGCTGTTAATCTGCGCACCATTAGCAACAAGATATTTGACAATCTCAGATCTTCCGGACGCACAGGCATTGTGTAATGGTGTACTGCCTTCGTTGTCGCCGGTTTCCAAATCAGCACCCTTATCAATTAACAGGAAAACCACTTCAATCTGACCATCTATAGCCGCTTGTGATAATGGCGGCAGATTATTACTGTCCTTTGCATTTAACCATTCCTGATGCTGATCCAATAAACGAGTAACTTCTTCCAAACTTCCCGAGCGAATAAATTGGTAAAAATCTTCCAGGGATGTCTCAGCGAAAAGTGGAATAGTAAGAATTAATACTAGAAACCATATGGTTAATCTCGGTGCTTTAAACATACTCTGTCTTCCCTATTTTAATTAATTGTATTTATGACCATACAAAGTAAGAATATAAATTTTTTCCAAGAATCAATAGGTATATTCCATGAACGGTTAATAGAACAGAGAAGTGGCAATTCACTTTTTATTATATCATAGATCGACAATCCGAATTGAACGTTGATAATACACCGGTGAATCTTTAAATTCTTTTCAAGATTTAATCCATTAAGAATTGAATAGTGCCAACCATCTCCTCCACTGAATTATTTAAACGCAGCCGGAAACTGAAGAGACTGATGAGTCCCTGTGAACTTTGTCCCAGGAAATGCTTGGCTCATCGTGAAGAGAGAGAGTTGGGATATTGTCAGTTGACAGATACTATTCTGTTTTCCAGTATTCTTCCACATCACGGCGAAGAACCTCCTATTTCGGGAGTCAACGGATCCGGCACAGTTTTTCTTTCCGGCTGCAATGCCAGCTGCATTTTTTGTCAGAATTATCAAATCAGTCATCAGCGGATAGGCCGGAAAATCAGTCCACCTGAACTGGCTTTGGAGTTTGTCAAACTGCAAGACCTCGGCTGCCATAATATAAATTGGGTTACGCCAACACCCCACCTGCCCTATCTCGTCGAAGCGCTGGCAATCGCCATTGAACACGGACTAAATATTCCTTTGGTTTACAATACCAACGGATATGACCGGCTGGAAATCCTGCAACTGCTGGATGGAATTGTCGATATTTATTTACCGGATATGAAATATAGCTCCGATCACTGGGCTAAACAATTTTCTGATCTCCCGGATTACACTGCTATTAGTGTTACAGCAATTCGTGAAATGGTTCGTCAGGTTGGAACGTTGCAGATGGATAAAAATCATATTGCCCGGCGCGGTTTGCTGATCCGGCATCTGGTTCTGCCGGATGGAACTGCCGGCAGCCGTAAGGTATTTCAGGCTATCGCAGCAATTGATCCGCAAATCCCGGTCAGTATTATGGCCCAATTTCGTCCCTGTTATCAAGCAATCAGCCACCCCATTCTTGGAAGGCAGATTACCTTGAAAGAATATCAGCAGGTTTTGGATATTTTCGAAGAAACTGGTTTGGAGAATGCCTATATCCAGGACATCACGAACCTTGAGCAGCAGGATACATTTTTCCCGGACTTTGAAAAACCGGGTGGTAAAATATTCGACAAATAACAACCATTTAGTCTTTATAACCAAAATTCTCATTCTGCTAAATGTAGTTTTAATTCAATGAATCATTACGTCTTTTATAGACAACCGAATAATGTTTTTGATGTCTAAGACTGCATTCAGTATGATTAATATGACACAACGGCAACAAAATAAAAGGGGCAAAAATGGTTAAAAATTATCTGAAAATCGCCTGGCGCAGCATTTTCCGGTATAAAATATATTCCTTCCTGAATATCGGTGGACTTGCTATCGGAATCGCTAGCTTTTTATTCATATTATTTTATGTTGTTGACGAACTTTCCTATGATAAACATCATTCCAAGGCCGATAATATCTATCGGGTATGTCGTCTGTATATCGCCAATGGTGTCGAAGAGGATGCTGCCACTCTGTCCTGGCCAGCGGGTCCATCTCTCCAGACTGCTTATCCGGCAATGATCAAGAAATATGTCCGTTTTTTCAATTTTCAAACACCCAAGCTGATGGTGGAATATGAGCAGAAAAAATTCAACGAACGCCGGTTCTTCCTGGCGGATTCAACTGTATTCGATGTGTTCGATTATGAATTTGTGGTTGGCAATCCCGATGGCGCTCTTGATCGCCCGTTTACGATCCTTATCACCGAAAGCATCGCTCAAAAATATTTCGGAGATGAAAACCCCATCGGAAAATCCCTAACTGTTGAAAGACAAGGACAGTTCGAAATTACCGGTGTCATTAAAGATTTGCCAAATCAGTCTCATTTTATCTTTGATTTTCTGGCATCCATGAATACGGTTCCGCAAATATTCGGTGGGCAGTTTCCGCAGACCTGGATTTGGAATCCCTGCTGGACCTTTATTTTACTTGAAGATGGTATCAAACCTGAACAACTTGCCGAACGCTTGCCCGAATTTCATCAAAATCATTATTTTGATTTTCCGAATCAGGATATCACCCTGCACCTGCAAAATCTAAAAGACATTCACCTCCATTCCAATCTGGTGTATGAAATTACCCAGAACAGTAATATTACTTACATCTACCTGCTTTCCGCAATCGCTGTTTTCATCCTGGTTATAGCCAGCATTAATTTCATGAATCTGGCAACAGCAGCTTCAGCGGGACGGGCAAAGGAAATCGGCATAAAGAAAGTCTTGGGCGCCAATCGTCCACAGTTAATTACCCAGTTTCTCGGAGAATCCATCGTCACCGCTTACCTTGCCCTGATCGTTGCGATCATTCTGATGTTAATTCTACTTACACCTTTCAATAATTTTACCGGTAAATTGTTCACTTCCGCTTTATTTCTCAGAACCGGAAACCTAATTTTCATTCTGGCACTGGGAATAGTGTTAGGTATCTCTTCTGGTCTCTATCCGGCTTTTTTCCTATCGGCATTCCAGCCGGTCAAAGTCCTCAAAGGGACCCTCGCCAAAGGCAGTAAAAGTGGATTTGCACGCAAAATTCTCGTCATTGTGCAATTCACTATTTCAATCGCCCTGATCGTTGGAACACTTGTCGTTTTCCGACAGATTCGATACATGCGCAGCGCCGAATTGGGTTTTAATAAAGAGCATGTAATAACGCTGCCCGTGTTCAATACCGGAATTCTGCGGCAGTATGATGCTTTCATTAATGAAGTCAAACAGCATCCCCAAGTTGTTAACGCAGTTGGCATGGAAGACCTCTTAGGTGTTGATCATAACACCCGGCAATTCTTCATCGAAGGCTATGATCCCGACAAACCACTTTACTATCCTGGCTACTTTGTGAAATACGATTTTCTGGAGACCTTCGATATTGAGGTTGTATCCGGGCGGTCCTTTTCACGAGAATTTCCGGCAGACACACTAGAAGCCATTATGATCAATGAGGCTATGGTACAACATCTGGGCTGGACCAATGAAAACGCTATCGGCCGCAGTATCCGCAGTAACGGAAACGAACGGGTTATTGGTGTCTTTAAAAATTTCAAGGCGATGTCCCTGCATAAACCGGAATCGACATTTTTACTGGATATGACCCAGCCGCGTTTTCGGGGATTTATGCGCTATATCGGTGTACGGGTTCAATCCGATAACTACCAGGAAATCATCCCGTTTCTGGAGGAAAAGTGGAAACAGTTCGAACCCGATCGGCCGTTTGAATATTCCTTCCTGGATCAGGAAATCTATAAATTATATAACAATGAAGAAAAATTCGGACAACTGAGCGTAGTTCTGACTATTCTGGCAATTATTATCGCTTGTCTGGGTCTCTTTGGTCTTACAGCTTTCCTAGCGACCCAGCGCACCAAGGAAATCGGCATCCGCAAAGTGCTGGGTTCGACTGTCCCCGGTCTTGTTTACCTCATTTCCCGGGATTTTCTAAGTCTGGTTTTATTGTCCAATGTTATTGCTATTCCGCTGTCTTTCTGGGTCATGCGCAGCTGGCTGCAGAATTTTGCTTACCGGACAAGCATCGGCCTGACGGCCTTTGTTATCGCGGCCTTTGCGGCCCTGATTATCGCCTTTCTGACGGTAAGTTATCAAGCGATAAAAACCGCCCTGATCAATCCGTCAGAAGCTTTGCGGTACGAATAACTGAAACAATTTCTAAAAGCTCCACAATGATTCGGAATTGTTGTGGGGTTTTTCCATTTTTAAACACTATTTACAATAATATTTTGGTCTTTGTGATTGCCGGAAAAATAAATTCTTTTGTTTTTCTGATTTTGAGTTTATATTAGCAACCATGAGAACGAACCTGTCAAATATTTCTTCGAAATCACAGTGGTGGTGGCTTAGAGATATACGAATTTCAGGTTTGTCGATCGCACTGAATCAATAATTAATTTAATACAGAATTCACTATCGCCGGCCTGAAAAGTCCGGCGATTTTTTGTATATAGGAATCAATAAATAATAACAAGGAGATTACCCATGAAAATCAATCAACCCGATGCAAATGGCTACTTTGGAAACTACGGCGGACGTTTTATTCCCGAACCACTGGTAAAAATTATGGATGACATTACGGAGACGTACACCAAAATGCGTCAGGATGCCGGCTTCCAGGAAGAACTTGCGTATCTTTACAAACATTATGTTGGTCGTCCCAGCCCCATTTTTCCGGCAAAGAAACTAACCGAAAAACTGGGCGGTGCACAAATCTACTTAAAGCGCGAAGATCTTAACCATACCGGCGCACATAAAATCAACCATTGTCTTGGTGAGGTTTTACTAGCCAAAAAAATGGGCAAGAAAAAAGTTATCGCCGAAACCGGTGCCGGACAACATGGTGTTGCACTGGCAACTGCAGCTGCCCTGCTAGGCCTGGAATGCGACATTTATATGGGTGAAGTAGATATTATTAAAGAACATCCTAATGTCATTCGTATGAAAATACTGGGCGCTCGTGTTATTCCGGTCAGCCGTGGCACGAAAACCCTGAAAGATGCTGTCGATGTAGCTTTTGAGGCTTACGTGGGTGATCCTGTCACTCAACTTTACGCCATCGGCTCTGTTGTCGGCCCTCATCCATTTCCGATGATGGTCAGGGATTTCCAGTCTGTTGTGGGCCGTGAAGCCCGAGCTCAGTTTCAGGAAATGACGGGAACATTGCCGAACAACCTCGTGGCCTGTGTTGGCGGCGGTTCCAATGCGATTGGACTGTTCACCGCGTTTCTGGATGATAAAGATGTCAATATTTATGGCATTGAGCCTTCGGGAATAAGTTTTAAAGACGGCGAACATGCTGCCACATTGACACTTGGAACCCCCGGCGTTCTCCATGGATTTAAATCCTATCTCTTGCAAGATGAGAAAGGTCAGCCGAAACCGGTCTACTCAGTTGCCAGTGGCCTGGATTATCCCGGAGTCGGACCGCAGCATAGTTATCTAAAAGACATTAAACGAGTGAAGTACGAAACCGTGACTGACAAAGAGGCCATCGACGCCTTTTTCGAATTGTCACGGGAAGAGGGGATCATTCCGGCGCTGGAAAGTGCTCATGCTGTTGCTTACGTGCTTAAACTGGCTCCAACACTGCCAAAGGATGCGACCATTCTTATCAATCTGTCCGGCCGCGGTGATAAGGATATCGACTTTGTTTCTGAAAAATATGGCCAGAATTACGGAATATAATTAACCAGAAATACAGAGCCTTGCGAGGGTATTAAACCTTCGCAAGGCTTAACCATCATCCCCCGACCCGTTTGATTACCCAGCCCCGGGTTTTCAGTTCATCCATCAGTTTATCCCGGTGATCACCCTGGATTTCGATAACACCGTTTTTCACCGTGCCCCCGGAACCGCATTTCACCTTGAGTTCTTTTGCTAAAATCTTCAATTCAATCTCATTCAGGGGTATTCCGACAATCAGGGTGACGCCCCTGCCCTTGCGCCCCTTTGTCTCCCGGCTGACCCGAACGATGCCGTCACCTTTCAGGACAGACCGTTTTCCATGACATGTACATCGGTCTTTGGGTTGGCCGCAATCGGGACACATACGCCCCTGATCCGTGGAATATACCAAACCACTGTTTTTCAATTTTCCCATTAATCTTCCAATATTTCTTTGACACGCCCCACAATGCCACTCGTCAACCGTACTTTTATTCCATGCGGATGATTTGGAGATTTTGTCAGAATGTCCTTCACAACTCCTTCAGTAAGTCGCCCAGAACGCTGATCCTGTTTCTGAACGATCGCCACATGCTGGCCAGCCTGAATATCTTTTCGGTTTTTAACACTCATCATAAATATCCGGACTATTCATCCATCTCCTTATCTTCCCGGCGCTTACCAAGCCAGGTCAAACCGTACCAAATGGTAATCAGAATCGCCGCGACAGCCGTGTTGATCAGAAATTTATCAAACAGCAGTGTCAGATCGGAAAACCCATATTTGATCCCCGAGACAATTGTCCCCAGGATCACGATCAGCAGGTAAAAACCCATCGCGACACTGATCTTTACCCGCTTGAAACTTAAACCACCGAAATATAGCACTGCCGCGATTGCCATGACCACATTAATGGACATGATCATCGCAATGTCGTTAAATTGTGAATTGTGCTGCTTCAGAATAATTTGTCGATATAGTATTATCCCGATCATCATATAGATTGTCGCAACATACAAAAACGTGCAGATTTTCATGAAAATCTCTTTATTCCGTTCATCGATGCCAAAGGGATTTTTCTTTTTATTCATTATCCACCTCCCAAAATAGTTCATCCAATGTACGATCCAGTACTTTAGCCAGCCGAACACACAGGTTTAGTGTCGGGTTGTATTTTCCCTTTTCAATCAGACCTATGGTCTGCCGCGTCACGCCGATCTCCTCCGCCAGTTCCTCCTGGGAAAGGTTTTTCGCTACCCGCGCTAATTTCAACTTCATATTCATT
>CAZAKB010000108.1:0-10366 GCA_964485475.1 uncultured bacterium | reverse complement strand
AAAAGAGTCCTTTTTACCGTATCGTCGTAATGGACTCCCGCTCACGTCGTGATGGACGTTATCTTGAAAAAATTGGTCATTACAATCCGGTAAGCAAGCCTGCTGAAGTAATTATTGACAAAGAAAAAGTACTGAAGTGGCTTGAAAAGGGCGCCCAACCAACGAAGACCGTCTTTAATTTGCTTCAAAAAGAAGGTATCGCACTGGATTGGCATCTGACCCGGAGTAATGCCAGTGAACAGGTTCGTAACGTTGAGATGCAGAAATTTGAGTTGGCTAAAAAACTACGGGAAGATAAAAAAACTGTGGCAAAAACAACGGTAAAGGAAGAAACAGTTATTACTCCTGAACCGGAAGTTGTACCTGAAGCCAAGGCGGTGGTCATCGAAGAAGTAAAAATCGAAGAAACAGTTATTACTCCTGAACCGGAAGTCGTACCTGAGGCCAAAGCGGTGGTCATCGAAGAAAAACCTGTAGAAGAAGCAGCCCCTGTAGAAGCGCCTAAAGAAGAGGAAGCAAAGCCGGAAGAACCAGCTTTAGTGGACCAGGAAATAGTCGCAGAAGAAGCAGTCGAAGAGACAAAAGCAGAAACTGAACCGAAACCTGAACCGAAACCTGAACCGAAACCTGAACCGAAACCTGAACCGAAACCGGCAGAAGAGCCGAAAGACGCCAAGTAATCGTTTCCTGAACAGGCGCTTTTTTTAATTTTTATTTTCTTGATAATTTTTTCTTAAATTGTATCGATTACCTTTTAGAATAAGTGACGTAATCAGAAACCAGTGATAAGGAGAAGCAGTTATGAAAGACTTCGTCGAGTACATTGTCAAGAAATTGGTTGATCACCCTGAAGAGGTAAAGGTTACCCAAATCGACAGTGAAAAAACTGTTATTATGGAGCTACAGGTAAAAGAAGGTGACCTTGGGAAGGTAATTGGCAAAAAGGGTCGTACAGCAAAATCGATACGGATTCTGTTGACAGCCGCGGCCGCAAAGCAGGGCCAGAAACGGGCGATCTTAGAAATTATTGAATAGTTGTGGATGGCGGACAGAGCAAAATTTCCTTTAGGGTTCGTTCAGAAAAGTCGTGGATTAAAAGGTGAACTGCTCATTTCGCTGGATTCCGCAAACATCGAATTTGAAAAACGAATAAGGACTGTCTGGCTGGGAGATGATCCCAACCTTTTGCATCCTTGGAATGTGGAATCTTTACGTCTCCAGGGAAGCAACGCTTTTTTAAAATTGAAGGATGTTAATTCACGGGAAGAAGCAGATTACCTGAAAGGTGTCACTGTATTTGTCTTGGCCGATGATATTGTTGACGATACTCCGATACGTTATATCGGATTTACAGTATATACTGAATCTGAAAACCGTTTTATCGGTGAAATCACAGACATTGATTTAAACGAAGTTCAGCAACGATTAATTGTCAAAACCGAGAATGCAGAGATCATTATTCCCTTTGTCAATGAATTTATTAAACACATTGACATGGAGAAAAAGCAGGTGTGTGTGGATCTGATTGATGGACTGGAGACATAGATGACGATTTGGTTTGTGACTGTATTTCCGGAAATGATCAAAGCGTATCTGTCGGAAAGTATGTTCAAGAAAGCCGTCGATAGTGATCTGGTCACTTTTCATGTCTGGGATTTACGGGATTTTACACATGACAAACATCGCCAGGTGGACGATAAACCCTTTGGTGGTGGCGCCGGGATGGTCATGATGCCGGAACCCTTTTTTCAAGCCAATGACCGGCTTGAAGAATTACAGGGTGACAGACCTTTCAAAGTCATCTGCCCGTCTCCCCAGGGAAAACTTCTGACTCATCAGACTGCCGTCGATCTGGCGGATGGCGATGACATTGTTTTTTTCTGCGGACATTACAAGGGCATTGATGAACGGGTGATGGAGAACCTGGTGGATGAAGAGATCAGTATCGGTGACTATGTGTTGACCGGTGGAGAACTGCCGGCACTTGTCATTGCCGATACAATTATCCGTCATATCCCGGGAGTCTTGAACTCCTATGAATCGGCGGAGTCTGATTCATTTGCCGATGATCTGCTGGAAGGGCCGATTTATACACAGCCCCGTGAATATCGTAATTTACAGGTTCCGGAAATACTTTTAACCGGGAACCATGCGAAGATAGATGAATGGCGTTATCAGCAACGCCTTGCACGAACAAACGAAAGACGTAAGGAATTGCTGAAAGCAAAAACTGGAAAAAATGATGTTGGAGGAAAAAATGGATAAACTTGCTGCGGCTGCCGCAGACCAAATCAAAACAGGTATTTCTGAATTTAAAGCAGGTGATACCGTTGCGATCGAATATAAAATTATTGAAGGAACCCGGGAACGAACACAACGTTTTCAGGGTATTGTGATTTCCCGGAGTGGTGGCGGAATAAATGAGACATTTACGGTTCGTAAAATTTCGAACGGTGTCGGTGTCGAGCGAATTTTTCCGCTGCATTCACCGAAAATCAGCAGTATCGAACGAATTTCCGTCGGAAAAGTCCGCCGTGCGAAACTCTATTATCTGCGGAGCCTGAAAGGCAAAGCCGCCAAGATCAAAGAGAAACGTTAATCTGAATTTTTCTTGAATAAATGAAATTCGATTGAAGCTTATCCGACGGGTAAGCTTCTTTTTCTAAATAAAAAAGCCCCGAAGTGTTCCGGGGCTTTTTTTCACACAAAGAAACGATTTTATTGCTCTTCCATAAAGGGATAACGATACTCTTTCGGCGGAACGAAGGTTTCTTTCGTTGTTCGTGGCGAGACCCAGCGCAGAAGGTTGATCATGCTGCCGGCCTTGTCGTTTGTTCCGGAAGCCCGGCTGCCGCCAAAAGGCTGCTGACCAACAACGGCGCCGGTGGGTTTGTCATTGATATAAAAATTACCAGCCGAATGCAATAAGCGTTGTGATGCTAATGATACAGCCTGGCGGTCTTTAGCAAAAATAGCCCCGGTTAGTGCATAGGGTGATGTTTCATCGCAGAGTTGCAACGTTTCTTCAAACGTATCATCATCATAGACGAAAATTGTCATTACCGGGCCAAAAATTTCTTCTTCAATGGTTTTAAAATGTGGATTGCTTGTGACAATGACGGTGGGGTCGATAAAGAAACCAACAGAGTCATCGGAAGTACCGCCGACGATGATCTCTGCATCTTCCGACTTTTTGGCAAAATCGATATAGCTGCGGATACTTTCAAAAGCGGCTCTGTCGATGACTGCATTAAAGAAATTCCGAAAATCGTTGACGTCGCCAACAGCAATTGTTTTAATGGTATCGATTAGTTTTGTTTTCAGTATCGGCCAGAGGGACTTCGGGATGTACGCCCTGGACGCCGCTGAACATTTCTGTCCCTGAAATTCAAATGTTCCTCTCACCAGCGCGGTATTTAATTCATCCACATCGGCACTACGATGAGCAAATACAAAATCCTTACCGCCGGTTTCTCCGACGATTCTGGGATAAGTTTTATAGTTGGCAATATTTTCACCGATGGTTTTCCACATGCTCTGAAAGACTGCTGTACTGCCGGTAAAGTGAACGCCGGCCAGTTTTGGATGAGACAGTACATTGGGACCGACATCTCTGCCATTCCCAGGGATAAAATTGATAACACCGGCGGGCAATCCGGCATCTTCAAAGAGTTTCATCAAATAGTACGCAGAGAAAACCGCTGAAGAGGCAGGTTTCCAGAGAACCGTGTTGCCCATCATTGCCGGGGCAGTCGGAAGATTGCCGGCAATGGACGTGAAATTGAAGGGAGTGACAGCGAAAACGAATCCTTCCAGGGCCCGCTGTTCAAGCCGGTTCCACTGGCCATCCGGTGAAAACGGCTGTTGTTCGTATATCTGTTCCATATATTTGACATTAAAATTCCAAAAGTCGATCAGTTCACAGGCGGAATCGATTTCAGCCTGAAATGCGTTTTTACTCTGATTCAGCATTGTGGCCGCATTCAGGACTGCCCGCCATGGACCCGCCAGGAGGGAGGCGGCTTTTTTAAAAATACTGGCACGTTCCCACATGGGAAGATTAGACCAGGTTTTCCAGGCTTTCTGAGATGCTTCAACCGCCATTTCGACCTCTTTCGGACCGGCCTTATGAAAAGTAGCCAGAACGTGTTTGTGATCATGGGGCATGATGCATGTTCCGGTGTTTCCGGTTCGGATTTCCTTTCCGCCGATTATCAGGGGAATTTCAATCTGTTCACTTGACATTTTAGATAACATTGCTTTTAGCTCAATCCGCTCCGAACTGCCAGATCGGTATGCTTTGATGGGTTCGTTGATCGGATCGGGCAAGGAAAATTTGGCATTAGGCATCGATCACCTCGCTATTTAAAAGGGTTAAACCAGTGTCTTTTTGTATGAAACTTAACTTTAATGTCGTTTTGATGGCCGAATTATTCACTTTTTAAAGTTAATAAATCCATTTGAAGGGTGGTAGGATAAATTTTGGTTTTTTAAAATATCTGTAACTACTCAGATATATAAAGTGAACAACGGAACTTAGCTCGGCTGCAGAAAAACATTAACCATCGAATTTATTCGATGGGATAGGATATCTTCCACCTGTCGTCCTGATTTTAGTCGGCGTACTCACCGAATAAATTCCCCAAAGGGACAGGCGGTTTATATTGCCGGAAGCATCAAGTCCACTCAATAGATTGAGTGGTTAATGTTCAAATTTTCGTTTCGGGGTTGTGATGTGGAAGGCTAAAGAGTAAAGCCTTGTGGCCAAAAGAAAATTATAACCTGCCATGTTTGCGGCTGAGTATTACCAAGTTTTTGCTATTGTTCAACAATTCATAATTTTTAACTATATTAAGTTATGCAAAAAATCTTCAAAAAGATCAGAATAGAGTGGGTCGTTTTCATTACAGTGATGATCCTGTTTGGCAATTATGGATCTGCTCAGACACAATTACTGAAAATTGAACTGATCGGGAACCGTAATAACAGTGAGTTTTGGACAAATTCATCTGTCATTGCTGACCAGGGAGATAATCTAAGATTATCGTTTCTTTTAACAGTACGCCCGGAAGATCTTTATTCATCGGTGTATATGTCACCCCGGAAAAATATAATTCTCAACGGGGATACCCTTCAGTCGAATAATATTCTCACCTTTAGCGAATTATTAACAAAAAAAATATCTGTAAGGTGGTATCTGATTACACCGGCTGTGCTGGATACAGCCTATATGAATCATCCCGGATATGTCAGCCCTTTTGCAGTAATCCCCTATCAGGAATCACTGATAAAAGAATGGAATGACAAAACGGAGATTACACTGAATTCACTGGTAAAATTCGATGAACATTTTCCGGGAACGGCCTGGTTTAAAGTCGAACTGTATCATGGTAAAGATTTTATCGGTTCGGCAGACATCAATAATCGTTTTAAAGTATACAACACGATTGATTTTGGCGGTCTTAGCGAAGCGGTTTTCCGGGTCAGTTTCCGGGGTCGCACCGGTTCGAAACTGCTCGATAATATTCTGTTGTACCGGAATATTCCCCTGATAAAAAATCCCGCCTCCTCAAGTACCGTTTGGGATGATCATCAGACCACAAAATGGATAGGCGGAAACCTGAATAGTTTTACGGTTTCAGCCGCCATGCGATTGGGAGTTCGATTGGTTGAATATGCCGATAAATTACCACTTCCTGAATACAATTACTTTGAAGTCACCGATTATTATCAGAGAAAAGTCGTTTTATTAGCCGATTATTATATTGCCGAAGAAGAGCGTAAAATTGTTCTGAACGATCATATCTTTTCTCAGGGAGATTTTATTATTGGTAAAAACCGAATTGCGGTATTCTATGAAGACAAAAGCCCGCCCAATTCGATAGAACGTGGAAACCCCAATGAACTCCTGGATCGTTTTGATCTTGTACTTGAATGCAATGAGAATTCAATCCGGATTGGAACGATAGACGAAATGATTGGAGATACACTCAGCTTGATTCGCTGGAAACGTCGGTGGTAAACGTTCTAATTGCTTCTTATGAAATTATAGAAAATGTTATTGAGGAAAAATTACTGTAAAATCTTCAGAGCGGCTGCTTCGGGATCGTCTACGATAGGGAAAATCGGCAATAATCCGGCGATCTCAAACACCTCTTTGATATCTTTTTTGACCGAGCATAAAATCAATTTTCCCCCAAACTGATTCAGCTTTTTTGCGGCACCAAGTAGAACTCTCAATCCGGCACTGCTGATATAGTGAAGTGCTGAAAAATCGAGGATAAATTTGGTGTTATTCTGATCAATAGCCGGGATCAACTTTTTTTCCAGATCACCGGAGGTGTTGGAATCCAGATTTCCTTCGAGTGAAAATATGTAGATATTCTCAATCTTTTCAATATTTACTTGCATGACAAACCCTCTTTCAATTTATCGATTATATATAATCACATTTCTTGGTTAAAACTAAGGTATTTTTTCCATTATCGGAACTGTATTTTATTTCATCCATCATGTTTTTTATCAGGTAGATGCCCAGGCCACCGATTTTTCGGTCTTCAAGAGACGCTTCCACATCCGGCTCCGGAGCGGCCGAAGGATCATAGGGATTGCTGTCATCTATGATTTCCAGTTGTAAATAATCCTTCAAAAAGGAGTAGCGGATATCGATTACATGTTCATCTGTATCAGAATAGCCGTAGGAAATAATATTGGTCAGAATTTCATCAATTGCCAGGTGTAAGGTGAATATGATTTTATCTACGACGTTATGCTTGCGGCTGAATTCGGCAACAGCATCACAGACGTGCTCAATTTCGGGAATTTTATTTTTAATCTTAATTTCGATAGCTGTTTCCACGTTACCTTCTGAAATAATTATAGGATAATCTCTAAACCTTCGGTTGCCAGAAATATCTCAATAATATCATCCGGATAGTTAATGTTCCGGTAGTCAATTGACTTTTTTAATATAGTATCAATTTCAAAATCATCCCGTTCCGGTTCGTGATGAAAGAGTGCCAGCCGTTTGACATTGGCCTGAATTGAGAAGTCAATTCCAACCAGTGCCGAACTATGTCCCCAATCCTCTTTGTGAATGGCTTCTTCGAAGGTATATTGAGCATCAAACACGAGTAGATCGGCATTATTAAAAAATTCCATATGCTTTTTGATATTATTGCTTGAAAGGTCTTTATATTCTGAGTCCGTAGCATAGACAAAGGATTTTTCATCATAATCAACACGAAAACCAAAGGAACCGCCTGGGTGATAAAGTGGAAAATTGCTGATTTTTACATTCCCAATATTAATACTGCTGTTATGTTTTAACTGGATAAATTCTTTCTTTGCGCCCATATGGTGCAGCGCAACCGGAAAAAATCTGAAATCCTGCTGGATTTCCAACCGTTCTTTGAGATTCGGATGTCCGCTATAGAAGTGAATCGTGTTATTAGGAAAAAAAGCAGGTGCAAAAAAGGGAAAACCCAGAATATGGTCCCAGTGGGTATGAGAAAGAAAAATATGAATATCAAGACCTTCGGATTTCTGATCGTGTTTTACGATAGTGTTGCCCAGATTTTTTAGACCGCTGCCCATATCAAAAATGATTAACTGATTATCCGCCCGGATTTCGATGCAGGATGTGTTGCCGCCAATGGTACCGGCATCGACAGGAGATAGCTGATCAATGTATGTATTGATTTCATGCTGACTGGTTAGTTTTTTAGCAGTAATATTTTTGATAATTCTCTGAATTTTTTGTTTTATCTGTGCACTGGTTTGAGGAGTGGGGATTGATCCTCTGACACCCCAAAATTTAATTTTCATTGAAGACTCCGGTACCTGAGAAAAATATGGGTTATTTTATATTTGACAGTTTGCTCCAGCAATTGGAACAATTTATCTTCTGAGAGAACATATTGCAATAAAAATTTGGTACTGGTTATTGCTGATTCCGGTTAAACCGATAATTAAATATATCAGAGTACCCCGGTCGATGGAAACAAAGTATCAGGTTGGTGGATTGTGTCTGCTTCTGTGATTTATATCACGGTTTGACAGCTGCTTATACTGATCATAAAACGGATTTTTATAAGATACTATCACTCTTGTAAATAATGATTTATCTGTCTAAATTCGTTCGTGATTTTAATACAATCAACAAATAATGGGGTAGTATATGAAACGAATTTTTCTTGTTATCGCACTTTCAGTGCTGATAATTTCCTGTTCAACTCAAACATCTGAGATTGAAATGAGTGCTCAAGGTCTGGTTGACAGCTTAACATCGATGATAAAACCGATCATGAAGGAGAGCGCGTTGGCATATTGGAACGCTACAGCCAGCGGTGAGGATCAGTATTATGAACGGTACACGGAACTGGACATTGAATTAACCAGGATATTATCAGACCCCGGCATTTTTAAAAAATTGGATAAATATAAAAACGCACGAACAAAAAATGCCGTTCTGGCCCGCCAGATTGAGGTGCTTTATGCGTCGTTTCTGGCCAATCAAACGGATCCGGAATTGCTCAACCAAATTACGAAATTATCCACTGAAGTTGAACAGCGCTTTAATATGTTTCGGTCAACGATAGATGGAAAGCAGGTCAGTGGCAATGACATTAAAGATATCCTGTCAAAAAGCACAGATCTTAAGCTGCGAAAAAAAGCCTGGGAGGCATCCAAACAGGTGGCTCCATTGGTTGACGCCGATTTTTTGAAGCTGGTCCAGCTCCGCAACGAATCCGCCAGAGCTGTAGGCTTTAATAATTTCTACGAGATGCAACTGATCATTGGGGAACAGGATCCCGGCGAAATCGACCGAATATTTACAGAACTGGATAATGATACCCGTCAGCCATTTATTGAAGCAAAAAACGAAATTGATCTTGTACTCGCAGACCGTTTTGGTATCGATGTTAAAGAATTAAGATCCTGGCACTATTCCGATCCTTTTTTCCAGGAAGCACCGATCGTAACTGTGATTAACCTGGATCAATATTATGAAAATCAGGATGTAGTCGAACTGGCCAGGACATTTTATAATAGCATTGGAATTAATGTTGATCAGATTTTAGCGAATAGTGATTTGTACGAGCGGGATAAGAAATATCCTCATGCCTATTGTACGGACATTGATCATGAAGGGGATGTCCGGGTAATGATGAACGTAAAACCGAACGAGTCCTGGATGTCAACCTCATTGCACGAATTGGGACATGCTGTATACGATCTTAAACAAGATTATTCTGCGCCATTTTTCCTGAGAGGACCCGCACATGCTTTTACTACTGAAGCAATGGCAATCTTTTTTGAACGTCTTTCGAAAAATCCCAATTGGATGCAGGAGGCGATGAACCTGCCCGATGAACAAAAACAGGAGATAGTTGATCTCACAGCTAAAACTCTTCGTACAGAAAAACTGATTTTTGCCCGGTGGTCTCTGGTGATGTTGAATTTCGAAAAAGAACTGTACACGAATCCCGAACAGGACTTGAATAAACTCTGGTGGGATCTTGTCGAAAAATATCAGATGGTAAAACGCCCGGAAAACCGTGATATGCCTGACTATGCGGCTAAGATACATGTCTGCCTGTACCCGGTTTATTATCATAACTATCAGCTCGGCGGACTGCTTGAAGCTCAGTTTAGAAACGCAATCGCCGTGAGCCAGGGACTGGATGATGTCCAACAAATCCGATATATGAACAACCCGGAAATTGGCAAATATTTTGTCGAAAATGTATTCATTCCCGGGAATCGATTTCGCTGGGATGAGATGATTATCAGGGCTACGGGTGAAAAACTAACATCAAAATATTTTGTTGAACAGCTGTAATTACCGAATGTGATTAATACAATCTGAATTGGCGGATTGAGATGTCCGCCTTTTCTATTTTTTTTAAATTTTGAGCTTCGTACGCGTACAAAAGTGCTTGACAGTTAGAAATTAATACGTAATATTTAAAGCAATGTTATAAATTACGATGCAAAAATCGGGTTAAAAATCCTCTATGAGCATAAGAAAATCACTTTTCAGGGAAATCCATTTCAACACCTGGGTACTCTTTTCAGGTATCTGCCGGGAATATTTCAATGACTAAAAGACTTTTTATATTTGTATTTTTGCTGTTTTTGCTCTTCCAATGTTTTGCGATTGCAGCAGATGATGATGTCACGGTCACATTAAAAGGTGATGAGACATTACGTACTCTGGCAATCAAATATTTTGGTGAGCCAAACGACTGGGAAGTTATCCTGTTTTATAACGGGTATCAATCGGTTGGCGAAGTCAATATCGGGACAGCCTTGAAAATTCCGGTTGGTCTGTATAAGAAAATCACAAAGCAGCTGGACGATG
>CAZAKB010000107.1:0-10442 GCA_964485475.1 uncultured bacterium | reverse complement strand
TGAACTCCGAATTGAAGGCGGCAGTTTCCGGGAAATCAAACCGATAGCAGCCATGCCCGGGACAAACATTTCCGTAAAAAACCTGTTTTACAATATTCCGGCGAGACGAAAGTTTTTAAAAAGTAGTGATGTGGAATTTCGTCACATTATTGAAATAATCCGCAAGTTTTCCATGATCCATCCGCAGGTTCAATTTACGTTGATTCATAGTGATAAAGAGGTGTTCCGTCTGCGCCCGGAGGAACAGATTGATCGAATCGTCAATCTGTATTCCAGCGAATACCGGGGTAATTTAATCTGGATTGATGAGACAGCGGCGGGCATGACGCTGAGTGGGTATATTGGGAATCTGAATCTGGTTCGGGCGCGGCACGGTGATCAGTACCTGTTTGTCAATAAGCGTTTTGTCAGTGACCGGCTCATGAATCACGCGATCAGTTCAGCCTATTCAAACCTCATCAGCCGTGGCGAATATCCCTTTTATTGCCTGCATCTGGAACTGGACCCGGCAGCCGTGGATGTAAATGTTCATCCTACTAAAATGGAAGTAAAATTCCGGGAGCAGAACAGCGTTTATCGGTTTCTGGAGGACAGTGTTAAATCGGGTTTGAAAGTGATAATGAATGTGATTCCCGATCTGGCCCGCTTTGCTCCTGAACATTATTATGCGCCATTACCGGTAAACCGTACAGATCAGCCGGATCATGAATTATCCGATTCTGAAAAAGAGATGACAGAACAACAAAATCCATCAGGCAATCGCGATTTTCTAAGTTTTTCCCAAACAGATCCGGAAAATCAGACGGAAATGCCGCTTCATTTTTCCCAGCGAAGACCCGTCGGACAGTGGACCGAACGGGCGCGACGTTTTGTGGAACAGGGCTTACCCGAATCACAAGTTGATTATCACCCTGATGTACCACTTTATCAGCTACATAACAAATACATTATCACCCAAGTTAAATCCGGCCTGGTAATTATCGACCAACATGTAGCCCATGAGCGAATTTTATACGACAATGCAATGAAGGCAATGTCCGAACAACCCTGGAAGGGACAGCAGCTCCTGTTTCCGCAGATTGTTGAATTATCGCTAATGGATTTCTCAATGCTCCTGGATGTAATTCCTTTTCTGGAAAAAATTGGCTTCAGTCTGCGAGAATTCGGTAAAAACACTGTTGCACTGGAAGCCGTTCCTGCAGGAATGACCTGGGGGAATGAATCCACAATTATAAAAGAAATACTGGACCATTACCACGAATTCGGAACCAAGGACACCAGTATTCAATCCAAAGTGGCAGCCTCCTATTCCTGTAAAGCGGCGATAAAGTCCGGCGATAAACTGACGGAAGAGGAGATGCACAATCTCGTTGACAATCTTTTCGCCACTCAAAATCCCTATTTCTGTCCCCATGGACGCCCGATCATTATCAATTTAACCCTGAAAGAACTGGATAAACGGTTTGAAAGGATATAGATATTGGTCGGAAATGGTAAACAAGATTCGAAACAATCTCAGCAAGTAATCCCCTTTATCGTTGGCCCGACTGCGGTTGGAAAAACTGCTACTGCGATTGAATTGGCCAAACAATTGGACGGTGAGATCATATCTATTGATTCCCGCCAGGTTTATAAAGGGCTGGATGTCGGCACCGCAAAACCGACATTGCGGCAGCAAAAAGAAATTCCCCATCATTTAATTGATATTCTAGAACCAACCGAACAGATCAGTGCCGGTACTTACCGGGAGTTGGCCCTTTCTGCCGTCGCAGATATTCAATCACATGGTAAACTGCCGATCTTTGTCGGTGGCAGCGGTATGTATGTCAAAACCCTCATCCGGGGGATTTTTCAGGAAAGTCTGACCGATAATTCGGTCCGGGAACGTCTTAAATCGGAGTTGGAAAGAAAAGGTATTGCAGAACTTTACAACCGGTTAGTTGATATTGATCCGGAACTGGCGATAAAAATCCATTTAAACGATGCAAAACGAATTACAAGGGCACTGGAAATCTATGAAATTACCGGAAAACCGCCGAGCGCACACTACCGAAATCAACAGACTGAATCACCGTTTCCAAATAGGATTTTCGTATTGACGATGGAACGGAAATACCTCTATCAGCGGATCAATGAGCGGGTTGATCAAATGATTCAGGATGGATTGGTCGATGAAGTTCAGGCACTGTTGAACTCCGGTTTGCGGAAAACCCTGGATTCATTATTGACCCTGGGATATCGGGAAGTTATTGCTTACCTCGATGGTGATTGTGGTCATGATGAAATGATCGAAAACATTAAACAAAATACACGTCATTACGCCAAACGACAGCTGACCTGGTTTCGCCATCAGCTGGAAGCAATTTGGATAACAATTACTCCTGAAACAGCGATTTCTGAAATTGCCGGACAAATAATTCAAGATCTTCAAAGTGGCTTACAATAATCAGTGAGAGCAATAAGTGCTGTTTAACTCATTCCAGTTTCTAATATTTTTTCCCATTGTTGTGATAATCTATTTTGGGATTCCCCATAAATATCGCTGGATATTACTGCTGGCGGCCAGTTATTATTTCTACATGTGCTGGAAGGCGGAATACCTGCTGTTGATCATTGCCTCGACGCTGATCGATTATTTTGCCGGGTTGCAGATGGGCAAGACAGCGGTCAAAGAGAAGCGACGGATTTACCTGATCCTGAGTCTATTTGCCAATCTCGGACTGCTGTTTACATTCAAATATTTCAATTTTGTGAACGATTCGCTCCGTTTCGCGTTCCAATATTTTAATATTATGTACCATGTGCCTTCGTTGAAAGTTCTGTTGCCGGTGGGAATCAGTTTTTATACGTTTCAAACATTAAGTTATACGATCGATGTCTATCGTGGTGATCGGGAACCCGAACGACACCTGGGGATATTTGCACTGTATGTGTCCTTTTTTCCGCAGCTGGTTGCCGGGCCGATTGAGCGTTCTACCCGATTGCTGCCTCAGTTTTTCGAAAAAATGGAGTTCGATTATCAGCGGGTCAAAGACGGATTACTGCTGATGGCATGGGGATTTTTCAAAAAAGTGGTCATTGCCGACTGGGTGGCGATTTTTGTGAACAAGGTCTACAACAATCCTGAATTTTATCCCGGTTTGCCAAGTATTGTCGCGACGTACTTCTTCGCGTTTCAGATTTATTGTGATTTTTCCGGTTATTCTGATATTGCAATTGGTGCGGCGCAAGTCATGGGCTATCGGCTGATGCTGAATTTCCGGCGACCCTATTTTTCAAAATCCATTGGGGAATTCTGGAAGCGCTGGCATATTTCCCTGTCCAGCTGGTTCCGGGATTATCTCTATATTCCGCTTGGTGGTAATCGGGTAAAGCAGGCACGAATGTACCTGAACATCTTCATTGTATTCCTGGTCAGTGGGTTCTGGCACGGCGCCAACTGGACATTTATTATCTGGGGCGGATTGCATGGTATTTACCAGTTGATGTCCCGTTGGACAGTAAAATTGAGGGCCAGACTGCATCAAATTCTGGGCTTGACAAGAATTCCAAATGTTCACCGAATGATCAAAATAGTGATTACCTTTCACCTGGTACTGTTTTCATGGATTTTTTTCCGGGCGAACAGTATCAGTGATGCATTTTTGATCATTGGAAATCTTTTCACGTCGTTTAATGTATCAACTCTGTTTTCGGTTAGTGGATTTAGTGCGCAACACTTTGCATTAGCGGTGCTGTCCATCGTGATATTGATTGCCGTGGAATTGTTCCAGCGTAATCATAACATTAGACAGTGGCTGAGCGCCCAGCCGCTCGTTCTTCGCTGGGTGCTCTATTATGGTTTGATTATATACATTTTATTGTTCGGGGCTTATGACAACGCCAATGAGTTTATCTATTTTCAGTTTTAGATTCTTATGAAAAATTCAATCCTTCAAAAAAGTGCGATATTGTTTGGATTGGTGATTATTACAATTATCCTTGTTCTGCTGATTCCGGTTAAGCGCCCGGATCATTTTCTACTGGCTACTTTGGACAAGGAGCATCGTCTGTATCAATTGTCGTCACCCAAAATTGTCATCGTAGGCGGATCGAATACGATTTTTAATATAGATAGTCGAATAATTACCGACTCAATGGGTTATCCGGTGGCAAATATGGGATTACATGCCGGACTCGGATTGATGTTTATGTTGAATGAGATCGAACCGGCAATCGGCAAGGGCGATATAATCATCATCATGCCGGAGTATGCACAATTTTACAGGGAATTGTTTTTTGGTGGAAGGATTGTGACCCGGCTGCTTTCACTGAACCCGCGGTTTATCCGGTACGTCAGTACCCGCCAACAAATATTTGAAATTATGAAAGGATTGGGGCTGGAAACCCGGAGTAAAATCGTGTATCTGTTGGGTCAGAGTGCTGATGAGGAAACCTATTCACGCTCTGCGTTTAATGAATGTGGTGACCTTATGGCGGAATTGGTCGGGGATCAGCCATTGGCGCAATTGGCGGGTGAAACCTATAAAATCAGACGGCTTGATGAAATTAATAAACCGGCCATTCAGGAATTGAATGATTTCTATGCCCGTATGCAAGTGTGCGGGGCAAATGTTTACCTGGCTTTGCCGGCGATTCCGATCGAGAAATATTCGGACAACCGGATCGAAATAAATGACCTTTATTCCTATTTAAAGGAAAACCTGGAAATCCCGATATTGTTTTCGCCGAAAACGGCATTGGTTCCGGCCAGGGACTTCTATGACACCTATTATCATTTGAATACAAACGGAAGAGAACGGTATACTACGGTTTTATTGAACCATTTACCTATTAAATAAAAAAATATGCAGAGCCGTGCCAATATTGCCCTAATATCCTATCTGAAATTTCTACGTGCTTTACGGAAGGGACAGGATATGGTACCGGGCGAAGCACAAGTATTAGCCGAGAGGATGAAATTTGCCGGAACCGAAGTTATACTCGAAGTCTGGCCCAAAATGATGCACATCTGGTAGGTTCAGAGTAACCTGATTCCCGAATCCCGTTTGGCAATACGAAAAATCGCTAAATATATTACGATCCATGTAAACTGACTTGGATTTTCCATTAGTTTAGAGAATATCCGATTAAATTTATATCATATCAAACCTGTCATTTATCAAATAAGTTCGATAACTTTTTCCGGGAATATTTTAAGATTGGAGTTTTAATGTCTTTTAAACGAATTGTATTCGGTCACTTAATAGTGTTAAGCGGGTTGCTGTTTATTTCTTGCGGTAATTCCAACGGGCTGGAAGATCCCGGCGGTTTACGCGAAAGAATCGGGAATCTGAAGGGAGTTACTGCCGTGGAATTGGTTCCCTATTATAATTTTGACCGGGAATTTTTAATGGAAATCGAACAGCCTGTCGATCATCAGGATTCATCAGCCGGAATCTTTACTCAACGTGCGTATTTACTGCACAATAGCGAATCCGGCCCCATGGTTTTGGCCTCCGGTGGTTATGAAGCCTTCTCCGATGATCTTCATGAAATGACTATAGCGCTCAATGCCAACCAACTTTCGGTAACGCACCGTTATTTTTCAGGAGCCGTTCCCGGTAATGGCGATTATCAGTATCTAACCATGGAGCAGGCGGCTGGCGATTATCACCGGATTGTGGAATTGTTCAAAGAAATCTATCCTGAAAGCTGGTTGAGCAGTGGCTTCGGCAAGGGCGGTCTGGCCGCACTGTCACATCGACGTTTCTATCCCGATGATGTCGAAGCGACTGTGGCTTACTCAGCACCATTTCTGAGTGGCCAAAATGATTTTCGGCCAATAGACTATATTAAAACGATAAGTGAAGACAGTACCTATGAGAAAATCAAAATGTTTCAGGAAGTACTTTTAAGACGGCGCTCTGAAATCCTTCCTTATGTCAATTATTTTATGAATTATACGGCCTATAATTATTACTACAATTGGTCATTGAATGCGGATTTGATTCTGGAACTGGCGGTAATGGATTATCCCTTTGAATACTGGTCGTATCATGATGAAGATTTAATCGAAATACCGGATACTTCAGAATCGGCCGAAATACTTTTCGATCATTTTTACCAGGTAGTTACTCTCGATTATCTCAGCGATGACTATATTAATTATTTTGAACCATCGGTCTATCAGAGCATGACCGAACTGGGTGCGGTGGCTTACGATACCGACCATATCAAGGATTCGCTTATGATCGTTGATCTTGATGGAAGTGTCAATTACAATTATGAGATATTGGCACCGCAGGATGTGGAAATGATCTACAATCCCGATGTTCTGACAGACCTGCAGAACTGGCTGAAGGGTGACGGGAACAATATAGTCTATCTGTATGGTGAACTGGATCCGATTACATCGACTGCGATAGATTTAAGCGGAGGCGCAACGAATGCAATAAAGTTGATCCAGACAGGTGAGGACCACTATATTGGAATTGAGAATTTTGATGAAGCCGACCAAGTCTATAATGCCCTGAGTAACTGGATGGGATTCGAAGTTGAACCACTTGTCAAACCTGTCGGTATTGATGCAGACGAACGTCCAATATTTAAATTATCGGAGTAATTTTACCTCAGTCATACCTTTCTGAAAATGATAAATCTTTTTTGATTGATGACAACGCGGTCGATGTTTTTATTGTCTCTGTCAGGAATCTGTTATATTATTCAGTGTAAATAATTGTTATAAATCCGATGGCATTGAATAAAGAAAATAAAAATACTTTTGTGATGTGGATAACTGTTCTTCTTATAACAGTTCTGTTCGGAAAACTGACTGCGTTTCCGAAATTTGATATCAATGAATTTATTTCTGATACACTTACAGTATCTTTGCCGGTGGATTCATTTAAAGTTGACTGTCAACTTAAACTTAAAATCATCGATGATCGATCTATACCGGGGTTAATTCTTGGTATACAAACCAGCAAGAAATGGAAGTATATCCCCGTCGATCAATATGTTGTCATTCAAAATGAATTGGGTTCGACGTTAGAATGTTATTTTCTGCGGGATTCGGTGGATATGAACGGATCGCTTTATATCAAGAACCTGTATCACTGGTATGACGGGAAACCCGCTTTCAATAAAGGGCGAAAATTGAATGCCTATACCGTATTGGAAGACAGCAGCGGGGCAGTAGTCAGTGATTGGATGTGGGAATTTACGTTGAAACCCAAAAAGAAGCAGAAGAGCGATGCGGTTATTGGTATTTTGATGGACCGCTGGCTGACGGAACAGGCAAAGGCCATCGGACAAGAAGACTTTCATCGCGCCATCTATCCCTATCTCTATCGCAGACAGTTAATGAACTGGTGGGATTTCATCATTTTACAAGACGGTTATATTCTAAACGGGCATCTGACCCTGGATTTTCCGGCGGACCAGCAGCGGTCCTGGGTACGAGGATCACCGGGAGTTTTTTATCGGAGAGGTCGATATCATCAGTCAATTGCCATTGGCGGAAAAGATCAACAGTGGTACACCCGCCTTAATCAAAATTTAGTCCGGCGTATAAATGTCTCATATCGTTTTGGGTTCAATAATTTCGATCCCGATAAATATGAACACCTGGATGTTTGGAATATTTTATTGGTGAATTTAAGTGTAAATGCATCGATGGAATACCGGCCGGTTTACTTAAAAGGATTGTTCCTGGGCCTGGGATTACATGCGTCGATCAATGTCCTGCCCGAAGTGATTGACAGAGTGGAACCGGGACTTCTGGTTACAGCGGGATTTATATTACCATGAGAAGGTTGGTTGTCATACTGGCGCTTCTTGCACTGTCTCTGCCACTTTTTGCGGGGAATATCTCGGGATACGTGATTGATCAGGAGACGGGTGAAACAATCATCGGCGTCAATGTCATGGTAGAGGGAAACGGGCAGGGCGCCGCGACGGACGTAAAAGGTTTCTTTATCATCCGTAATCTTGAAGATGGTCAACACCGACTGCGCTTTTCCCATATTGCCTATGAAGAGAATTTCACAGACTATTTGTTATCCGGAAAGGATCTCTATATACCGGAAATATCAATGGCGCCCCATTCCATTCAGACAGAAGCGGTTGAGGTACTGGGACAACGGGGCTCGATTATTCAGAGGGACATGGACATTTCCAGTTTTGAAGTGGACCCGATTGTTCTGATGGAAATCCCGCAGCTTAGCAAAGATGTTTTCCAGTTGATGAAATTGTCACCCAGTGTGACGATTTCCGATCCCTTTTCTCCGCAGTATTATGTGCGGGGCAGCGATCCCGGTGAAAACCTGGTGCAACTGGACGGTATGACGATTTACAATCCACAGCATTTTATGGGGTCCAATGCCGTTTTCAATCCCTACGCCATCAAGAACATCGAAATGCTGGTCGGCGGATTCGACGCTGAATATGGCGGCCGGAACTCATCGATCCTGAATATCAGTTCCAGGGAAGGCCATCAAAGCGAAGTTCATGGAGAATTCAGGCCTTCCATATCCGGGCTGTCGGGGGCAATCGAATTTCCGGCCGGCAAAGATGCCACAGCCATGGTCTCCGGACGGCTACTGACGGATATTACCATGCAGGTAATGATGGGGTCCGGGAATATTATGATGGATTTCAACGGTGCCTACCAGAAGAGTATTGGAAAAACGAAGCTACGCCTCTCGGGCTTTTATGCACGGGATTACATGGATTACGTGGTTGATGATCTGATGATTTTTTTTCCCGATTCAATCTTTGAGGATTTCAGCGAAGGATTTATTACGAATACAACCAATAATGCTCTGGGAATTCAGAGCAGCACGGTCCTGACGCCGAACCTGCTTTTTGAAACCCACCTCTATTATTCCGGGTCCGACGTGGACAACAAAACCTATTTCAGCTATTCCTTTGAGGATACCACATCGGCGACCGATGTGGCCCTGAACTATAAAACACGTATCGAAAATTCCATTGACGATATGACTGTCAAAGCCAATCTGGCCTGGTTTACATTCCGGAACCAGAGCGTGAAACTGGGACTGGAGATCAACCGCCTGCGTTTCAGTAACCGGCTGGGGAGTTTTGAACTAGAATCGAAACGATCGACCTATTTTACAACGTTTCAGGCCTTTTATCTCCAGGATAAAATCGAGATCGGAAAGCTGCTGTTCAAAATCGGGATGCGCAATTCACGGGATATTAAAAGTGACACCTGGCGCCGGGAACCTCGGGTATCAGCAACCCTGAAACTGATGGATTTGACATTCAAACTGGCCTATGGTCATTATTATCAATACCTGACGACGATGGACTCCAAAAACAATGAATTTGTGCAGTTCATCGAATATTACAATACACTGAAGGGTTACGATCCGATGCATTCGGTACACCATATTTTAGGGATCGAAGGAAAAATCACTGAGCGCCTGGATTACTCGCTTACGGCTTATTACAAGGATTTACGCAACCTTTACCACTATAGTTATGAATCCGGCGGTGGTTCAAACCGGATTGAGCAGGGCAGCGGGGAGTCCTACGGGTTTGAGATTCTTTTTCGCGGCGAAATTGGCAAACTGTCCGGCTGGGTGGGCTACACCTATAGTCACGGGTCCCGGAATTACCCATCGGTTCTGAATGGAAAGACAACATTGTTTGATGGCGACCAGCCCCATAACTTCAAGTCGGTCCTTCTGTATAAATTGACTGGAGATATTACAGCGAGTTCGACATTTCAATTCGCGTCGGGCTTTCCGAAGACCTGGGAAACCGGCATGCTGATGCATTATTATTATGACCCGTTGTGGAACGGTTTGGGAGCGTCGCCGACAAGCATTACACCGACGAAAAACAATGTGCGGTACCCGTCGCGGCTTACCTGGGACATTGGCTGGAAGAAAAAACTTCGGCAGGGGTTTGGGTACTATCTTGCGGAATACCTGGGTGCTGAAGACGCGGTTTTCTTCATGACGATCCGCAATCTTCTGTTTCTGCACAGAGATCCACAGTATTATTTCTATTTTCCGGAATACGGATATTATGGTTTTGATTTTGATTTTATCCCCAGCATTTCAGCGGGTTACAGTATCAGGTTTTAGATTATGAAGCGATATCTAATCATATTATTGATTCTTATAAGTACCTGCCTGTACTTATCCATGCTTGAAACCTGTGATCTGCCGACCGACCCTGGGCCGATGCCTAAGAATCTTATTAATGTAACGTTTGAACCGGGGCTGAATGTGTTTGGTGTATTGAGGGCAGATGGAGATAGCGGCAGTTCATTCATCCATGTGGAAAAAGCCCTGACTACCAAACAGATGTATGAAGAAGCGGATATATTTGATACCACAGCCACGGTCCAAGTTACCGATTCGCTGACCGGCAATGTGTTTATGTTTGAAGTGATTGGAGACACGACCTATCGCGGGTATTATTTTAAT
>CAZAKB010000106.1:0-10571 GCA_964485475.1 uncultured bacterium | reverse complement strand
AAGCCGCAATCAGCGTTACTGCCGTCAGTGCCGCCGCTCCGATACACAGTCCTTTGCCGCGGGCGGCCGTTGAATTGCCCAATTCATCCAGCGCATCCGTGCGCTTACGGGTTTCACTGGGCATATCGGCCATTTCCGCCAAACCCCCGGCATTGTCGGCAATCGGTCCGAAAGCGTCCGTCGCCAGGTTAATTCCGAGCGTGGAGAGCATACCGACCGAAGCCAAGCCGATGGCGTACAAACCGGCTGAGAAATTCTGGAACCCACCGCCGAAGCCGAATGCCATCATCATACCGATAATGACAAAAATGATCGAAGGCGCGGTAGAAATCAAACCGACCGACATCCCGGCCGTGATCACGGTTGCGTGTCCCGTCCTGGCCTGATGGGCAATCGACTGCACCGGACCATAGGCGGCGTTGGTATAATAATCCGTTGCATAGCCGATAGCCACGCCCACGAAAAGACCGGATAGAATCGGAATAAACAGTTTCCAGAAATAAGGTGCCGGTAAAAGCAATTGGATGATAACCGCACTGAAAATCACCGTTAAAACCGAGCTGATATTGATGCCGCGGTTAATGGCTTTCAGCAGGCCTTTTTGATCGGAATCCTCGGACGTCCGTACCATAAATATTCCAACAGCCGAGGCGAGTGTTCCAATGGAGGCAATCAGCATGGGCAGGATAACACCGTTAAAAGCGAGGTTCGTACCAGTAAAGGCACTGACGGCCAGTGCTGCAGTCCCCAGGATGGAACCGACAAAAGATTCATAGAGGTCAGCTCCCATACCGGCAATATCACCCACGTTGTCTCCGACATTATCGGCAATTACCGCCGGATTCCGGGGATCGTCTTCAGGAATTCCAGCTTCAACTTTTCCCACCAGATCAGCACCCATATCGGCCGCTTTGGTAAAAATACCACCGCCAACTCTGGCAAACAGCGCTTGTGAAGACGCACCGAACCCAAAACTCAGCATGGTTGTTGTAATTTCATGCAGATTGAGATTCGTCAGTCTGATTAAACCCGTAAACCAAAGAATGATATCCAGTAGCCCAAAGCCTACCACAACCATACCCATGATGCTGCCACCCCGAAAGGAGAGGCGCAGCGCTTCATTCAGCGAATTACGGGCAGCGGTAGTCGTCCGGCTGGATGTTCGCGTAGCCGTCAACATCCCAAGAAAACCACTGAGACCGGAAAAAAATGCACCAGACAAAAATGCATACGGCACAAACACACTCAAGGCGTGAAAACCATACGAGAAGATCAGCAGAAGCAAAAAAGCAACCGCAAAGAATATTCCCGAAGTTTTGTACTGTTGTTTAAGATAGGCGATTGCACCTTCCCGTATGTACCCGGAAATCGTCTTAATCTGTGCTGTTCCCTCGTTCTGTTTTTTTATCCAGAGGTAGAGGAACAGGGCTGTAAGAAGCGCTATAAAAGACGCTATCGGCACAATCATTAATCGCAGTAACATAATAACTCCCAATTTTATGATGTAAAACAGGTCAAAGATTACATCAAATCAAAGTATTTTTCAAGTAAATAGAAAAAGGGGTTGATCAAAAGATCAACCCCTTTCGGATTATAGGATTGACATTTTATTTCATGAACGTCATCTTTTTGGTTTTTGTTACACCGTCAGCCTTCAACTGATAAATATAAACTCCGGTTGAAACTTCATAACCGTTTTTATCTTGACCGCTCCAGATAACCGAATGACTGCCCGGTTGCAGTTGATTATCGACGAGAGAAACAACTTCTCTACCAACGATATCATAAATAACCAGCTTCACCTGGTTAGTTTGCGGAATCTGGAAGGTAATCGAAGTAGTCGGGTTGAACGGGTTCGGGAAGTTCTGATGCAGCTTATACTGATCCAGAACCTTCATTTCAGAACCGGTAATACCGCTTGCGACCATTCCTTCGAACCGTAGTATCAGTCCATTATCTGTAAAGAAATATCCAAAATCTTTACTAAGAAAAACGGCGCCAATATAATAATCAGAATCGGTTACAGCGGGGGTTGCCATCTTTTTCCAGGTCGCACCGAGATCTGATGTATAAAAAACACCATTATCTGACATAGCAAAGATCACATCGGTGCCAGGAACATTCACAACACCATTGGCCCAGAATGCCGAAGCGGTATCAGGTTGAGTTCCCTGGTACCAGGTTTCGCCGCCATCTTCGGACATAATGACTGCACCATACCGATCAGTTATCATACCACGATCATCATCAACAAAGGCAATTGAACGTCCATATTGTTGAATAATTGTATCCGGTATGGCAAAACTTTCCCACGTCAGACCGGCATCATAGGAACGAAAAACATAACCGGAATCGTATTCCGACGTCAAACCGGCACACCAGACACTTTCACCAATATTGCACGAACCAAGTCCGAAAGTATAATATCCATAAGCAGAATTCAGGTAATCGATGCCAGTAATTTCTGTCCAGTTCGCGCCCTGATCATCCGAACGGACAAAGTGCATATTCCCATTTGGTTCCATGTCGCCAAACGCAACGGCCACATTCTCATTCAGAACCCTCAGTCCATCAAACCATCCGGGAGCCAGCATTGAAATATCATAGGAATAAACTTCCGTAAAATTGGCACCACCGTCAGTGGTCCGATAGATTTTACCTTCAGCGACAGCAACAATGGCGATGTTTTCATCAAAGGCGTCCATCTGGGCAACACGGCCGGGAATTGCAGTGGCATTATGGGTAAATGTCTTTCCGCCATCAATAGAACGAAAAATGTATGTACCAACCGAAGATCCGCCATTACCTGCAAACCAGATAACATTTTCATCAATGATGCGACCTGGTTTAAAACCAAGACCTTCCGGCGTCGCACCATTCAGAAGCACTTCATCAGCAACAACGATAGCATCCGGTTCACCAACATAGCCGTTGTAATCAAGTACAATAATCGGTGCAGCTGAAGACATCAGTCCGCCCATTGGTATACTGGACGTATACACAACTTCAAGTTCCGGATCATCGTCCATATTAGCAATATTGACAATACCCCAGATACCGTCAGCACCATATTCTTCATCAATTACCGATACACCGTAATTCATGGGATCAGTAATATCGCCGCCCAGGTAGGAGCATTTGAAAATACGGGCATTGACATCGCCGGCACGGGAACCAAATACAAAATCAAGATAGCCGTCCTGGTCAATATCTCCGACGGCACCACCCCAGGCGCCCCGGGAACCGCTTGACCAATAAGAGCTTATATTCACCAGCTCAGTATGTTTTAGAGTGTCGCCGTCTTCCTGAAGCAGCATGATTGCTTTCTTGGTATCATCAGCCCAATCATATACCGCGCAGATTATTTCTTCCGTACCATCTTCATCCAGATCTACAGCGTATGCCGACTGTACGGATGAGCCTCCGGCCATTGGAGACAACGCATCATATTCCCAATCTGTACCATTAAAACTTAATTTGCTAATTTCAGTCTCTGAAAAAAAATACGCCCTGTTTTCAATCACCGCGACATCCCATTTGTTTTCAACGGTAGATGTCAAACCAAAATCCTTACCACTGACTTCCAGTGTCCATGTTTCCGAGCCATCGCCATTATCCGGGATATCACTTACTGAACAGACGCCCAAATAATATCCACTAGTGTTCCCGGCCCGATCTGCAAATACTATTTCATCGGTTCCATCACTGTCAATGTCAACGATTTCCCAATCCATTGGGCGTATGTTTTCACTGTCAGTGCCGGTAATTGTCCAAGTAGAATTAGGTGCATAATTGGTATCACCTTGTGCAATACCAAACACATCACCGCCAGCGTGTTCATATACTACAATTCTGTCTGGATTAGCGGAAACAGACGTGCTGTTTACCGGTCCCCATACCAGCTCCTTTTTGCCGTCTTTATCAAGATCGGTTAAAGCCAAACAGGGCCAGGTATTCTGATAAAACGGATCAATCACTGCGCTCCATACTACATTCCAGGCCGAACCATCGTACTCCAGCTTGTAAATGCGTGGAATGACTTCCGTTGCCCCGTCGCTCCAGTTATCATTCACCAGATAGATTTCAGTCATGCCGTCGCCATCAACATCGACACCGGAAATCATACCACCGACACCACCGTTGTTCAGCGTAGCCTCCGGTACCGGAATCTCTGCAACCCGGTCAAAGCCGTTGATCGCCATCGCACCGGTCGTCATCAGCAAAAATGCTGCAACCATGCAAAATAATGTAACATTTCTCTTTCTCATACATCCTCCTTTTTTAGAGATTTAACGAAAATATTTAATTAAAAACCAAATCCTATTGAAAATCGGTGAATAGATTTTAATATACCCAGATCAGCATAGGAATAATCTGTATATAGTCCCAGGGCATTTCCCATATTCAGCTTAAGCCCTGCTCCAAGGGAAAAACCACCCTCATCCGTATTAAACCGATAACCGCTTCTCAGATAGAACATCCGGTTCATCGAATACTCGAATCCCAGGTTGTACTGCTCCAGATTATTGTTGGGGTGAACCATATCAAACGCCGAAATCAGACGGTGTGCTCCCGCATTCAACAGGTCCATGCTGACACCAAATCTAAAATTGATCGGCAGAGAATATTTTTCAAATGATTTTGGTTCAGGGTCCGGCTGAGCATTATAAGACAGCGGATCACTATAATCAATATAATCACCGCTGAATTTTACCTCCGGACCGAAATTTAATATAGACATGGCGATATTGAGCCCGTGAAAACCGGTCCGATACAGGGTTCCCAGATCCATTGCCCAGCTGGAATAGGAATAGTCCCAGTACCCTTCATGGACCAACTTTGTCGTCACGCCGATTGATACTTTGTCGGTTAAATACCGGGAATATGTCAACCCCAGACTATAATTGGAAATATTGAAATATTCACCAGTCCCGTCAGGACGATCGATGGTAGTAATTTCCATATCATCGGTAATAAGATAAACCGTGCTCACTGCGAATGTTCCGATATTGCCCAGACTCATGGCCGCCGAAAGCCCGCCAATGGATATACCAGCCGGCCACGTATTATAGGCCGTATAAAGGTTACGGCCACTGATATCAGCTAGCCCGGCCGGGTTCCAAAAAACCGATCCGGCATCATCGGTAATGGCCGTGATTGCCTCCCCCATACCTGTGGCACGGGCCCCGAGTCCAATCTCGAGAAACTGGGCGACCGCCGTACCAACCGGGGCGAATTCTTCCGCACTCACGGTAGCAGAAAATAGTATTCCTACGATAAAAAAGACCATCCAGATTTTCTTCATCATCTTTATCTTCCTTTTATCTTACGATTACAAATTTACCAATTTTATCACCCAACGTTGGTGATTCTACAACATACATATAAATACCCGGCGCCGCTTCCTGATTATTGCGGGTCATCAGGTCCCACTCTGCAACACTTGGGCTGGCAATATCAAATTCCTCACCCACAACTACTGACGTGTTGGCTTTCACTTCGGCTACAAAATCACCATCCAGCGTAAATATTTTTACCGTTGCGTCTGATGGCAGATAGGTAAACTGTATCCTGTGTTCCCAGGAAAAATTATCACTGGGTGCCGGATTATTCCACCTGGCGCTGCCAATATAGGGATTGGGAACTACCTTGACACGATCCAGCGTCTCCGTTGCCACCGGATTTGAGGGAGATATAACCCGATAGCTGTCTCCATCAAGCATTTGACTGTATGCCTGACCAAGAGGAATCGGTTCATTTATTTCTTCTGTGAACGCCTGAACGGTATAATGATAAATTAAACCATTGGTTACCAGCGTATCGATAATTTCGTAGTTGCCGGTACTGGCATTTATCGGAGGAGGCCAGGAAGCGCTGCCAACCGTATCAACATATGTTGCCATTGTTTGCCAGGCGATGCTTCCATCAGACCTTTTGGTACCTTTAGACACTTTGTAAAACTGAAAGTAATCGTGATTTTCCGCCAGGTTGTCCCATACTAACGAAACACCTTTGGTTATGGCGTCTTCAACATATTCTGTAACTTCAAGTTTAGGTGCAGTTGGCGATTCGACTGCCAATACATAATCATTATCGACAATAAACTGGGCCACTTTCATGATCTCAACAAGTTTTACCATACTGTAGATCCCGCCGCTGTCCGGATCGCTGCCAACCCCAAGAGCCATTGTCACAACAACGGAATCTCCGGTGACCAGTGAATCCAGCGGACCAATCGTATAAATCCCGCGATAGTCATGCGCCGGGTACGGCACACCGGAGCCTTCAAAATCGGTAATATCTTCAAAATAGGGTTGTCCGATCATTCGGTCCCAGGCTTCCTGATCGGTTGCCGGGTCATTATAAATATGACAGACATGGAAAGAGCTCGGTTTCATTTCCGGTACTGACTTCAGAATCTTGATACCCAAAAATCCGGGGGTTTGCAATACACCGTCAATTCCCGGGTTGCCCATATCATCATCAACAGCCACACCATCGACCTCATATTCGGAAGGGTAATAGGGGTTGTCATAATCAAGCATGAATACCATATTGCTGTCTGCGTCTTCGACTGTTAAGCTATGGTCGTAACCTGCCATTTGGGGACATCTTTCAAGCCAGTCCCATTGTGAATTGCACATCACCCAGTCGTCCTGGTTTGAATATTTATCTTCTGCGCCCCAGGTAGGCAGTTTGGACACATCGCCATCAAGCCGAACCCCAAAATAAAAATCATCGATTCTCTGGGGAGTATCCGGCAATTCGTCGCCATCGGTGTCTATGCCGACATTTTTAATCGTGTATTCATAGATAATAAAATCACCGGCATAGCTGGCGCTCCAGGCATAAGTCCTTTCCGTAACTTCAACGCCTAACGGGATGTGGGCCGAAGCTCCGGGAGTGGAAACATCATAATAGCGCGTATAGGTTTCCTGATCAGCCCGGATACTATTTACAGTGTCCAGAAAAACAGAATCCAAGGGCGCAAATTCTGTGTCCTCGCCGGTTGATGAATGAAAAACACCATCCACAAACCCATGGAGCCAAAGTGTTCCCCTGTACAGATACGAATTACCCGAACCGCCGGGATAATCACAAGAAGGGGTCCGATTTTCGTACGCATCATCACCCATATAACTGAAATTTGTAACACGCGTCCAAAGATTTCCGATTTTGTGAAATTTCCAGTCATTTGCAACAATTGGAGAGTCCTGAACCCCCATGGATTTTTGAAAACTCCGGTCTTGCCGGTTTGCATCTGCAGCAGAAAGAACCAGACTAAAAACCATTATCAACATCAATATTGTTGTCAATGTTATATAGGAATTTTTCTTCATTAATTTCCTCCGGAAAATAATTATTTAATTAAAATTGTATCGACATTCCAATTCGGAACTGACGCTCTTCATTATATACCTGTGGATTTCGGATAAAGGCGCCGGTAACACCATCTTTGTAAACGACGGCGGGATCACCTTCAGAATCTCCGGTTTGATAATAGTAGGAGCTTCCCAGCCAATCGATGTTTTGACTGTTAAACAAATTGAAAATATCTATATACAATGAAAGGGTTGTTTTTGAAAGCGCAATTTGTTTGTTAATACGGAGGTCTGTGCTTGTGGTAGACGGCATACGCATATCATTTACTTTACCGGTTCCATAGGATGAATACGGTAACCCGCTCCCATACTCATACTGAAAATTTGCCAGCCAATTGCCCCAGAGTATTCCAAACCGGGGTGGGGTTTTGAAAGTGATATTGGCATTTATTGTATGGGTCTGATCAAAATCCAGAACATTTAACCTGCGCTCACTATCAAATGCGCCCGCGCCACTGGTCGTGCTGGAGCTGCGGCCCTTTGCAACGGAATAAGTATAGTTTACAGAACCTCCCCAGAAATCTCCCAGCCTTTTAATAAACGAGAACTCTAGTCCTTTCATGTTACCGTAATCAGCATTGACAAAAATACGAACTTCTCTGCCATAAAAATTTTCTAAAATGTATTTATAATTGTTCATCAAGTTCGTAACATCTTTGTAGTATCCATTAACGGAAAACTTGATATCATTTGTAAACAGGTGTTCAACACCAACTTCGTAAGCAACGGTTTTCTCAGGTGACAGACCCGGGTTTCCGGCATAGTTTCCTGTTTTTGTAAGTGACTGAAAATGCAGGTTTCGATACAGATAGTATCCATCCGGACGCTGAAAATAATGCCCGTATGAAAAACGAATAATATCACGGTCGGTTATCGGGTGAGATACGGCTATCCTGGGACTGATCTGGCTTTTATATTTTGCCTTTTGAGGATCGGAAAATATCGCAGAGCCAGTAGAGTCAACAGTAGTAAACGGATCGTTGAAATCTGCAGGGTAAATGACTTCATCACCAATACCATTCGGATTAAAATAGTCGTAGCGTAAGCCGATCAATGCGATAATACCTTCATAATCGATTTTGTCCTGGACATACATGCCAAAATCAATCATGTCCTCTTTCCAGATATCCAGGCGGTTTGTTCCGTATCCCAAAGTCCAACTGATATTTTCAATATCCATTACATATTGACTAAAATCTATTCCGGACTTAACCATATGATTGCGATTAATTTGACTCACAAGATCCAGCTTAAACGTATTTGAAACAGAAGATTGGTCCCGGTACCCCGGATCGTCTCCCCTGATCCACCAATAGTTATCAAGTCTTTCTCGATAGATCGGATGGGGCCCGGATTGAGTATTATCCCAGATCAGATCTTCATTAGTATTGCCATCACTATCCCTGTCTTCAACATCCGGTGTTGAATAATGGTAATTCGAATAAAATCGCTGGTATTTTGCCTCATAGTAGGTCCGTGATGACAGTTGCTGTGTCCAGACAATATATTGATTGCTGGCGGTCTGGGTTTTGTTCCACAAATAATCCTGCATTGGTCCCACATATATTGTAGACACGGAATCTCCGGTCAGTGTATCACCCCGGATAACAATTTGGGTCAGTGAATCATAAGCAGTCCCGAAATCGTTGTATTCGGAAGGATCGTCGACATATACATAATGTTGTATAGTTGAACTACCGGTCTGTTCATATTTCGCATATTCATTAATCAGATAATCATCCGCCGTACCGTAAAGAGAAGCGGGAAAATAGAACTCGTCCCATTCTCTGTATGAATACATACCGCCAACCGATAATTTTGCGTTCTGTCCAAAGCATGCGGTAATTTTTCCCTGGAGCGACTGTTTAAATTGATTTTGATTAAGAAAATATCCTTGGTTTCGGTCAGTAATTTCGCCAGACAACGAAAAGTTTAAGGCCCCCGGCTGATCAAATAGCCATCCGGACCCTGGTACCGGACCACTTAATGACATTTGATATATGTTTTCCAGCTTGTGCTGGTATTTTGTGTCGAACCAACGGTCCCGTTCACCCATCAAAAGATCGTTTAACCCTGAACCAAAATTCGTCGTGGAAACTCGTACTTTTCCGGAATATTTGGTGCCTCCCTCTTTCATCGCGAGATTAAGCACTCCAGACTGAACGTTTCCATATTCCGCACTGAATCCACCCAGCGTCACTTCCATTTCCTGAATACCTGCTTCGGGTATATCCGCCGTAAATCCGCCCATATTCCCGGAATATTCCCCGGCAGGGTCCTTTACTGGCAAACCATCAATTAACACCAAAACTTCTCCAGTCCTGCCGCCTCTGAAATGACTACCCACAACTCCGGCCTGGTTGCGAGCAATAGATTGAAAATCGTCAATCGGCTGCATTTCCATTTCTTCGGTGCTCACAGTAGTTCTTGATGTAAATTCATCCCGTTTCAACAGTGGTCTTTCAGCGATAATAACAACCGACTCACCCGCTTTTAACACCTCAGAATTTAATTTAAATTTTAGTTTCGTACTTAAATCAATTGATACATGAACACCAGATATCGTGATATCCTGATAACCAATCATTGATGCTTTAACATTATAGTTGCCCGCAGGAACATTTAAAATCACAAAATATCCCTCATTGTCAGAGGCTGCTCCATAACTGGTTCCCTGAATGACGACGTTGACACCAACCAGGGCCTGTCCCGTCTTACCATCCGTAACAAATCCTTCAACTTTTCCGGTAACACCCCCAAAAATAAAGGAACTAAATCCAAAAATCAGCACCACCAAAATAATTACTTTTCGCATTGACGCCCTCCAAAAATGGTAATTTTCAATAGAACGATTATTGTTGATTATTGAAAACTATTCCCCCTAAACATTTGATAAACAAAATTTTTCCATAAAAACAACATTTTAATTTAGATAAAATGTCAACGAAATCAATAAAAAAATTTAAAAATTATAGAACAGATCAATCCGAAATATATCATTGTAAGTTATCTTAACTAATCTAAATGAAAGACGCAACATTTTATGACTCTATTTGAAATTAAAATCAAAAATTTGTATTTGTCTAATATTCACTTTGTAACCTACCATAGCCCTCTTCATCTAATCTGTCAGGAAAAAGGAGATGAACAATGTTCTTGAAAGACGAAGACCGGAAATTTATTACGGAA
>CAZAKB010000105.1:0-10597 GCA_964485475.1 uncultured bacterium | reverse complement strand
ATTGGAATTTGTCACATTCGGAATACTAATATAAAACTCACTTTTTTGAATATTGGAATCATTTTGTAATTGGGCTTTATGGAGATATTCATACAATTCCCGGGCGGTGTTTATCGCTGGATCAACAAGAATGATATCTTCATTCATGAATGGCTGATAAACCATCTGGCCATCTTCCTTATAATTGTATAAGCGCTGCAACTGTGACTTGATTTGTGGCATATAAAACGGATAGTGAGTGCACCCGAGGATAATCACTTTCAGAGGCTTTTGTTCTTCAGCTTTTCGCAGCTGCTCCAGCAATGATACAACGTGATAACGGATATAATTCTCAACCGAATTCAATTCAATAGTATCCGGATTTTCCGGTTTGCCCGTATACAATAGTTGACTGTTTTCCCAATTAAAATCATACCGAGCCAGAATGTTTTTATCAATGACCGTCGCCGAATGATAAAAAGATGGTCCGCGATATTCCACAGAGGGCAGGATTGCAGTCGAAGATATATATTCCGGTGATCCGTCAATCGCACCGGCCAGCCCGATTCCCGCCTGTTGAAATACAGTTATATTGCCATAATGATTCATTGAACTGACATACTGGTTGATCGCCTGCACATAGCCACCCGACGCCACTGTACCAGCCGTTGCCATAATCCCGATACTACAACTTTCTTCCGGCTGAATATTACTGAAAGCGCCCCTGACCCCGGCCCCGATAACACCAATCACTTTCATATCCAGCTTCGCATCCTGAAGAAAGTGTTCGATACTTTCTTTACCGAAAGCCGTTGCCGTATTACATGCTATGACAATCGATTTCACCGGCAATTTATCACTCTGGAACTGCGGAGATTTTGCGGTTTGATAATATTTATCACCCAATAAAAATTGCACATCCTTGATGATGTGTTCCAGTAACAGTTCCGTATTGTTTTCTGCTGCGTAATTCCCATAAGGCATATTGGCCTGATCACCGAGATAGATAAACCATTCCTTTTGAAAATCCGGGATACCATCTCCGCCAGTCTTAAAAAAATTCGCATTATTATCAAAACTGTCAAATTTCACAATGGCATCCATAACCGTCAATCCGCCGGTGCCGGAATCAAAAATACCGATGGGTAACGTCGATCTATTCTTTGGATAATTTTCAGCATTTATATAGAAATAACTACTAGTATCTCTCAGAATTGCAGTTGTCAATGTCTCTGATTTTGGAGAGCCGCAATAGCGTAGACCAAAAATGATAATTGCACTTTCGATGCACAGAAGAACTGAATCTAATTTTTTCATTTTATTACACTGAATTATACGTCATATTGTAATCATAAAACCTTAGCCGGGAATCAATGAATAATGTATCATCGGTTTTCTCTTTTCCATAAACTGCTCGGCAAAATAGGCGACCCGCAGTAATAGTGACTCCTGCCATGCGGCACCAATTGCCTGCATTCCAATGGGCAAACCGGTTGAATCATAACCGACGGGAAAGGAAATTGCCGGTAAACCGGTTAAATTAGCTAAAGTCGCAAACCGCATGATCTCAAATAATGTCGTCAGATCGGATTCACCACCAGCTAGCGCCCCGGATTTTATTGGCGGCGCCGTGATACCGGTCGTCGGTGTTACGATCATATCAACCTGCTTAAATGCACTATTCAAGTGGTTTATCATTCGGTGCCGGACCCGTTGAGCCTTGATATAGTCTTGGGCACTCAGAGCTCGCGCCAGTGCCAGATTAATCCGCACATCATTCCCATGTTCTTTGTGGTGTTTTTCATAAGTATGCCCTAGAGCCTGAGCCATTTCACTGGCGATGGTAATCGTATGTGCTATTCTCGATAATTCCAGGTCCGGAATAGTAATGTCAATTATTTTCGCTCCCCCCTGTTCAAAATGGGCCAACATTGCTTCACAGGCCGCAACAATATCTTTCGTCGCATGCCGAAACCAGGGCCAATAGACACCAATTTTTAAACTTTGAACATCATTATTACTCCATTCCTCTATTCGTGGTGATGGCTGATGAAACGTCATCGAATCCTTTTTATCCGGCCCACTCATGGCTGCGTATCCGATAACGACATCACTTACCGAACTCCCAATTGATCCAAGATGAGCAACGCTCCAGCACAGATCAACAGCACCAAACTCACTAATTCGACCAAATGTTGGTTTCAATCCGACAATTCCACAAAACGCCGAAGGTATCCGAATTGAACCGCCGCCGTCTGCTCCAATAGCTAATGGGCACAATCCGGCAGCTACAGCAACACCAGAACCACTGGAACTTCCACCACTATGATAATCGGGATTGTGAGGATTACGGGGCGTCCCGTGAATCGGATTCAATCCGGTTACCCCGATTCCAATCTCATGCATATTGGTTTTCCCGATAAGTAAGGCGCCCACAGATCGCATTCGGGCTACAACAGTAGAGTCGACTGAGGTATCACTCCGTCCTAAAAAGGCTGTCCCGGCAGTCGTTGGATAAGGAACCATGTCTACTTCATCTTTAACCGCCACTGGAACTCCGTCAAGTATACTAAGCGGCTTACCATTTTTTATCCGCCGGGCCGATTCTTCCGCCTGTTTTAATACATCTTCCCGTTTGACGGCAATAAACGCCCGCAGTGCCGGTTCCGCTTCATCGCTGGAGACTGTAGAATCCAGAACTTTTCGAGCAACTTCTTCCGGGCTTATAATGCCATTTTTATACGCTTCAGCAAAATCAAAAACCGTTTTTGCCTTAAAGCCAGACGATACTACTGTACCAGTACTGGGCCAATCTGCAATCGGGATCAATACGGTTTCATCTTTCCTGGAATCTGGAAAATATATCGGAAAAATTTGCGGAGATTCTGTGACTTCCTGTCTCCGAAACCAGGTGATTCCGGCGTTTTTAAAAAGCGTAGGGGTTAAAAGAGACTTAAACATTCCTTCGAGAAATTTTATAAATAATTTTAGTAGTGCTCCACTTAAATATGGCAGCTTAACGGATTTTAGATCGTAGGTTTCGGCGGATAAAGATTTTTCTGTCATATACATAGTCCCAACAATTTTATTAACATCCGGAAATTTCTACTGCAAAGAGTACAAATCCACGATATTAATATTTTCTAAATCCTTATCAACAACAGATATTTTATTGGGAAGAAAGTCCAGGTCATCGGGATTTACGCCATAAAAACCAAGCTGGTCGGTATCTGCATCAAATTGCTGATTGCTATTTTTATCATCTATTGCCAACACATAATAATCACCGGGATCGACATCCAGAATAATGTATTTACCGTTACCGGTGCTGATACTTCCGTTGGACAGATTCAGTCCATCTGAAATATCGGCGCTCTCAACAAGCAGAACAATTGCACCGACAACCGCACTGTCTTCATCGGTAATCTTCCCGGAAATATCGATGATTTTTTCATCCAGCAAATCACAACTGAAAACAAGTAAAACTAGCATACTCAAAAAAATGTGATAATCCTTCATTTGTATTCTCCTGTGATTAAAACGTCGTTGACATAGTATATTAATGAATTAGGCTATTGTCAAGATTATCTCTGGGTATCATTGTTCCGACATGTTCCTTGACATAACAATTACCGGAGGCTTAATGGTATAAAAAAGGGTGCCCCGTAAAGTCATCTGTCTTGGCCAATTCATCCCGCCTTAGCAGGCGAAGAATGTTATCAAAAAATGGGAGATGTTTTAATTACACTCTACTCGACCATCACAACAATTGTTCTTCCGAGGCACACCTTTTCAAAATATTTCAAATAACTTCATTTAATCAACATACACCGCTTCACCTGGGAAAAATCACCAGCCTGAATCCGGTACAAATAAATCCCCGATGGAAATGTTGCGGCATCCCAACAAATTGAATATTCACCGGCATATTGCCGCCCGTCGACCAGGGTTTCAATAAGTTCACCGGTACTGTTAAAGATTGAAATTCTTACATCATTCTGTTCATGTAATGTGTATTGAATATTCGTTGTCGGATTAAATGGATTAGGATAATTCCGGATCAGATCATTACTGATGGGTACCTGTAGTTTACCATTATTATCCAAGACTGAAACAACATATGCTGCCGGCGCAAGATTGATAACCTGTACCGGTGTAACTTCAGAATTCTCAGAAGATAGATAACAATCTGCGGAGTTCTCATCTTGCATTTGATAATTTCTCCCAATCACTGAATTTTGAGCTTCAAGATGATCAATAAAGCGGGTTTTGTATGCTTCGGTCCAATAATGCATCGGGATAATTCGTTTGGGTTTTAACAAATTGACAAAGATTTCCGCTTCAGGGATAAATTGTTCAACTCCCTCAATTGTCATCAATAACAAATCAAACCGGTCCGGAAACAGGGCCCGCATGTCGTTTTGATGAAATTTATCATTAATCGCCATTATATCTGCCTGTGCGTCACTAAGATGACAAATTTTAAATCCTTTATATGTAAAAATAAATGCCGTACTGGTCTCAGCACCAACCACCCCCTCACATACACGAATCGGCCGGATGCTCAATCCGTCAATATCAAGGCTATCGGTGTTTTCCATCTGATAAAGTGCTCCTTCGGGTTTACGATCTTCGTTGTAATGATCTGCATGGCGGTGAGAGTAAGTCAGAATTGTTGGTACAAATTCACCAATATCATAAATTGGACTTGCAAGACCCCAGCAATTTGATGTACCATAATCTGTCAACACTGATATGCCGTTGTCAAATTGTAAAATGAATGAACTATGGCCCAAATAGTGAATGCTGACCTCGGGTACTGCAAACAATCCACTGCTTGCTACTAAAATACCTGCCAGAACCATTTTAAACTGCCATGTGTGTCTGTTTTTCATAATTCCTCCGTCTTTCAATTTTTAGTTTACCTTTGTGTCAATAACATCGAAAAGATAAACACTTGAAAGACCGGAATCGTCCGTCTGCGTTCAGAAGAACTCCTTTTTGATAAAATATTGTAATAAATCAATCTATTAAGACATAGGTTGCTTTGAGATAATACCTGGGTTGTTTTGTAAAACATAAATGACTTCATGATTGTTGTAAAAGTCTGTATTCACAGGGAGTCATACCGACATATTTTTTAAAGGCTGAGTGGAAAACAGATTTTGAATTGAAACCGGCATCATAAATAATGGCTAAAATGGTTTTTTCCTTTGAAGCCGGATCTGAAAGCAAGCGTTTCGACTCTTCGATCCGGTATCGATTCACATAATCATAAAATTTCTGCCGTACGGATTCATTTAAAACCTGGGAAATGTATCGGGCCGGAATTCCCGCTTCTTTGGCCAGATCTTTCAGTGTCAATGACGGATTGAGGTATAGCTTTTCATCTTTCATACAGACCTCAATACGGCTTTGATATTCCTGAATCAGGCTATCCGTCAGTGGCGATGTCTGGTACTTTTTGACTTCCGGTAATGTCCTGAATAATTCCGGGAATTCTAGGGCTTTATATATCAGCAGACAGACCCAAAGCAGAAAACTAAATTCGATTAAGATTTGAAAAACTGCATAACCGGCATTCGTGGGCACAATACCATATAGGTACCCGGAAATAAATATTCCTTTCCAGATGAAAAAAGCAATCAGCAGGTAATTAAGCCAATTGCGTTTCAGTTTTTCTAGGGCTGAAAAATTGTCCTTAATCCGCGCCCTGTACTGGTATAACAAATAGAAGCAGGCAATCATGTAGATGCCATTTTGAACATACAGCCAAATCGGGCTGGATATAACCGGATGATAGATCGATCTCATCTGAAGCATTATCAGTTTCGTATCGAAATCATATCTATAATACCTGAAAAATAGAATTAGTCCGCGAGCAACAAAGGGTGTCAAATGGAGCAATTTCAATGGGGAAAAACGAAAATCAGGCCGGGTCACAGATTCGGTGTAAAGAAACAGCATGGGTGCATAGAGAAATAAAAACGGTGTGGACAAGTATGCCAAGTTCGGCATTTTCAGAACCAGGTCATACTCCCAGAACAGCATCGTCAGGAGGATACTCGCCCGGGACAGAAAAAAAACTGCCAGAAACCGATGGCTGAGACGGTTCCCCTTTTTCAAATTAAGTAAAAAAACCGAAAACAGGATCAACAGGGCCGCAGAAATAATTTTAATAATTTTAAGTAATTCCGAACAGTCTGTCATTTAAATCCTTTAGTATTGTTTTTCCGGTTCTGAATGTGAATCTACCTTATAAGGGAGATACATTCTACTTCCGTTCGATTAATGGTAATAAGTTCCTATAAGCGGTACGGTTAAACAATAACGGATCATATACCTTGCAATTTGAACCAAGCAATCGCGAAAATCATTTGTTAAAGCCACAATGAAAACGTTCCATAGAGGATATATATATCAGGAATAAATCTTAGCAATATCCGGTAAGAAAATTTAAGTTAAGACTCGTATTAGCGGGCATGTTTTCAGAACTTTAAACTCAAGAAAAAAATATAGCCAATGAAAAAATTTCTATTTTCACTGACCCTGTTTTTATATACAGTCCTTTTTTCTCAACCTGAACCAAAGGGTATTCACCAGGTTGAATGGGAACACTATCAACAATTTAAGTCGGAACAAGTTGAAAAATCCCCAGAAATCAATATTGAAGCTCTGGACCAAAGCGCCGCATCAAATCGTTATCTCAACAAAGCAGTATTTGGTTATTTACCCTACTGGGAACGCAGCTCCGCTCCACAATATTTCCAATATAATCTACTGAGTCATATTGCGGTTTTTGACTGGGGCACAAGTCCGACCGGTGTTCTCTCGAATCCATCCGGATGGCCGGGGGATTGGTCGGTAATGATCAATAATGCCCACAAATATGGTGTCAAGGTGGTGATGTGTGTGGTTGAGTTCGATGCCGATGATATGCATACATTAATCAACAGTTCATCAAGTAAATTAAGCTTTATCAACAATATCATTTCTGAGATACGTAGTTACAATCTTGACGGTGTCAATATCGATTTTGAAGCACCAAAAACCGAAGACCGGGGCACTGTAATGAACCAATTCATGAGCCAGTTAACAGACTCTGTTCACAGTCAACTTGGTGAAGAATATGAAGTGTCCTTTGCCGGACCGGCGATAAACTGGGGTGGTTGGAACTTGGCAGGATTGGCAAATGCCTGCGATTATATTTTTATCATGGGTTATTCATTCTGGGGGAGCTGGAGTTCTACGGCAGGACCAACGGCTCCACTTGAAGGATTGACCAATTCAATCACATCCTCGGTAATGACTGAATACGGTTCCGTGGTCAGATCAAACCCAGAGAAATTAATCCTTGGCGCTCCCTATTACGGAAATAAATGGCAAACACAAAGCAGTACGGAAGGTTCAAGCTCCAAAAAATATATCGGGTCAGTGTTTTATTCTTCTGCAGCGGACATCTTTCGAAGCGAGGGACGCAACTGGTCCTCAATTTACAAAGTCCCCTGGACCTCCTATTATACAGATGAAAAGTGGTATCAGGTCTGGTGCGATGATGATGAGAGTCTCAACCTTAAATACAACCTGGTCATGAATAATAATCTGCTGGGAAGCGGAATGTGGGCCCTGGGTTATGACGACGACGAAATGGCTTTATGGAACCTGCTGGCCAGAAAATACTATCAGTTTCCCGATGAATATACGATTGCTGATTTTGAGGACACCCTGGGAGTCTTTTATACAGACTTGACATACAGTGGTTCAACGACCGGCATCAGCTCCGAATCAATTCACGAAGCCGATAACACGGATTATTTTTCCGGGACCGGTTCAATGAAACTATTGCTAAAAGATAATGCTTCAAGCACAAACGACTGGACAGTTCGGGTTTTAGCAAATCGTGGCGACAAATTTCTGAATCGTGGGTTTTCTCAAAACGGTCGTATAAAACTGCGTTTAAAAACCACAACGGGAAACGGAAAAACGGTTGCCGTTACCGTCGATGATATGGCAGGCGGAACTGAAATATCGGATAAACTGGATATTATTGGGGACGGGAGCTGGCATGAATATATCTGGGATTTCCAAAATGACGACTGGAATAATTTCAGTGCTGGCAACGGTAATATTGACGGTCCAATCATTTCTCTGGATGCAATTCTCCTGTTCAGTCCGAATCAGAACGAAGATTGGGTGTTGAATATCGATGACATCGAGTATGAAATTAGTACCAATGGAATCGTGGCTTCAATACCGGATAAAATCAGTCTGAAGCAAAACTATCCAAATCCATTCAACGAACAAACAACTATCGAATATTCCGTTTTTAAAGAAGGTGATATCAGTCTGAAAGTTTATAATATCCGGGGACAACTCGTTGAAGAATTGGTTCATCGCCATCATCAGCCGGGCAGTTACAGATTTCAATTTACATCAGAAAATTATTCCAGCGGTGTTTATATCTATACATTGATTTCCAACGGCATTGTTAAAACCGAAAAAATGACCCTGTTAAAGTAGCAGGTCTTATGCTCAGGTTAATCATACTAGTGTGGATTGGTTTGTTTATCGGCTCCTGTTCCAGTGATACAAAGGAAAAAAAAGAGCAGAATGATACCGTTATTCGCGACAGCCTGTCAAGACCTGAGGATGTGGGAGAACACAAATCCATCCATCAGGAAGAGTGGGAATATCACCAACATGACACATCGCGTATAAAATAATCTTTAGGAAAAAAACCAAAGCCCTTTAAACAAACCTTTATTTCAAGGTTTGTCGTCGTAGAATACTCAGATAATGCCATTTGTTTAATCGCCAATACCTGTTGCAAATTTCCGAGGTTTACCGGATATTATCTCATCATGTAGATAATACGGTTTTGACAAAATGTGTGAAAAATATGGACAAAGAATTATCCAGACTGAATCTGACAATCCTGATTGTCGGCTGTTTTGACCCGTTTCATAAAAATGTTCCACCTGATATTTAAAATTTCGGGGAATTCATGAAAAGATATATTGCGATTGTTCTTGGAACAATGTTACTGATTGTATGTTGTTCAACCAAAAAAATGGATTACAAAAAGCCGGTGGAATTACGGGGAGTATGGCTGACCAATGTTGACAGCGATGTTCTGAATAGTCAGCGATCTATCGCCGAAGCCATGCATTTTTTAGCTGAGCACCATTTTAATGTGGTTTACCCTGTTGTCTGGAATGATGCAAAAACAGTGTATCAAAGTGAACTAATGGACAGTTTGTTCGGGTTACCGATTGATCCGCGCTTTGCCGGAAGAGATCCACTGGCAGAAATTATTTATGAAGCTCATCGTCAGGGATTAAAAATAATTCCGTGGTTTGAATCTGGGTTTAGCACTTCCTATCAAAAGGGTGGTAAAACGATTCTGGAAAAATTTCCCCATTGGGCCGCGAAAGATACAGCGGGAAATTTATTAAAGAAAAATGGTTTTGAATGGATAAACGCTTATCATCCCGAAGTCCAGAATTTTATTTTGAGTCTCGTTACTGAAGTTGTTACAAAATATGATATTGACGGAGTTCAGGGTGATAACCGACTTCCGGCGCAACCCATCGAAGGCGGCTATTCCGATTATACCAAACATCTCTATGCTGCTGATTTTAATGGCGAAATGCCGCCTGATAATTACCGAAACAGCGAATGGCAGCGTTGGCGTGGAGATAAATTAAATCAATTTGCAAAGCGTCTTTATAAAACGACCAAGGCAATAAAACCGAACATCCTTGTGACCTGGTCACCCGGAATATTTAAATGGTCCTTTGACGAGTATCTCCAGGATTGGCCCAAATGGATAAACGGTGGATATGCAGACATTGTTCATCCCCAGGTATTTCGTCATGAAATTGAATTTTATGAGCAGGTATTACGCTCGCAGCATCCAGATTCTATTTCTGTTTTTCGTAACAAGGATCATATTTTCCCAGGAATTCTAATGAACCTTGACAATTATATCATGTCAGAGGAATATCTTCTGAAAGCACTTGAATTAAACCGAAACCTGGGGTATAACGGTGAGGTGTTTTTCTCTTATGAAGGACTTCGTAAAAATGAAGACCATCTGGCAAAGACACTTCTGAAAACCTATTATCGTCGTCCGGCACTGTTTCCATTTTAAAACTCATTACCAACACTAAGTTGCTAAATTTCCTTTTGACTTTTGTCGGTTAATGGTCTTAAGACGCCAGTTGACAATGAACTCACACTTGGAAGCTGGTTTGGAATTAAAAATATTAAATGTGAATTTTTATGATATCGGTCGACTAGAATTTGGATTGCGGTATCGGCATCAATGTTGAGCGTTCAACCGATGTTTTCTGACAATCTGATTAAATTGTTAATGGAGTCATCAATAGAGATGTAGATTTCAGTAAGTTTGTCTGAATATTTCATGGTGCTTCTTTCTGTTTTTGTTATGTGTAAATCAAATATTACAAAAGGAACTCCATGAAAATTACTTTATATTGTGATGTTAAATTTATTCTATACGACGATGCTTACGTCGAACCCACGTTAACATAACAAAAGACAGCGGATACTTCCATCTACAGACTTACACCTGTGATATTACGAAGGTAGAATA
>CAZAKB010000104.1:0-10701 GCA_964485475.1 uncultured bacterium | reverse complement strand
ACACTGAACTTCATGGTACGATCTCCATTTCCGGGGCCTTTGCGCTTTATCCGCTTACGGTCAAGTGGTCCGAGGAATTTCGGAAGCTGCATCCCGGTGTGCGCATTGACATTTCTGCCGGCGGTGCCGGTAAAGGTATGACCGATGCCCTTTCCGGTACTGTGGATTTGGGTATGTTTTCCCGGGAGATTATGCCGGAGGAAAAGGAACGGGGAGTCTGGTGGCTGGCGGTAACTAAAGATGCCGTTCTGCCAACGATTAGCGTGCAGAATCCGGTTATTGAGAAATTAAAACAGCAGGGCTTGACCCAAGCCCAGTTCAGAGCCATTTTTGTTGATCAGAATGTAATGGATTGGGGGTTGCTGACAGGTTCTAATCTAAAAGCAACTGTCAATGTCTATACCCGCAGCGATGCCTGCGGTGCGGCCGGTACCTGGGCCAGCTATCTCGGAGCTTTGCAGGAAGATCTGAAGGGTGTGGGAGTTTATGCTGATCCCGGTCTGGCGGATGCTGTAAAAAAGGATCCCCTGGGAATTGGATATAACAATACAATTTATATTTATGATGCCAAAACCAACCTGAAATATCCGGGACTTGAAGTGATTCCCATCGATGTCAATTCCAATGGTCATATCGATCCGAATGAGGATTTTTACGATAGCATGACCCAGGTTATGGCGGCCATCGCATCGGGAAATTATCCGTCGCCGCCGGCCCGTGAACTCTATTTTGTTGCCAGGGGAAAACCGGAATCAGCGCTAGTGCGGGAATTCCTGCGCTGGATTATCGGCGCTGGCCAGCAGTATGTGGCTCAGGCAGGGTATGTACCTTTGCCTACAGATGTGATTAACCGTGAACAACTAAAATTAGAATAAGTAACCGCCTATCATGAAACGCCGCAAACAAATTGATCATATCACCTCCGGCTGGATGTTGATCTGTCTCTTTGTGGTGTTGCTGATCCCATTGGTTATTGGTTTGGGCCTGGTGCTGAAATCCCTGCCCATATTGAAATTATTTCCGCTTTCGGAATTGCTGAATGGTTCGGAATGGAAGCCTATGGCGGGTCATTTTGGTTTTAAACCTTTTATCGTCAGTTCTCTTTATGTGACCCTGATTTCCTTCCTGATCGCCGCTCCGGTTTGCCTGCTCAGCGCTATTTACCTGACCCAGTACGCTCGGCGCTGGCTGCTGAGTCTGATGCAGCCGGTGATTGATATTCTGGCGGGAATTCCTTCGGTGGTTTACGGGGTTTGGGGTATTCTGGTCGTGGTGCCCCTGGTAGTGCGCCTGGCATCAATCTGGAACCTGAAAACCAGCGGCTATTGTATTCTGTCCGGGGGCATTGTGCTGGCGGTGATGTCGATTCCCTTTATTCTGAATATCCTGATCGAAGTATTTCAGACTATTCCTATTGAATTGAAAGAAGCCTCTTTATCGGTGGGAGCGACCTATTGGGAAACGATTAAATTTGTGCTTTTACGGGAAGGATTTTCCGGGATTATGGCCGCGTTTGGTCTGGGAATTTCCAAAGCTCTGGGTGAGACCATCGCGGTTCTGATGGTGGTTGGAAATGTGGTGCAGATTCCCGGATCACCCTTTCAGGCTGCGTATCCGCTACCCGCCCTGATTGCCAATAACTATGGGGAAATGATGTCGATTCCCATGTACGATTCAGCCCTGATGTTTGCGGCTCTGATCCTGTTTGTGATTATTGTGCTGTTTAATATCCTGGCGCGTCTGGCAATTAATCATGGAGAATACCGATGCTGAAACGAAAACGGATCGAAGAGGGTATTTTTAAAACTTTGGCGGCATTGGCGACAACCCTGATTATCGCCGTTCTGTTGTTTCTGATCCTGGTGATTCTCAAACACGGATGCAAGGCTCTGAATTGGGATATGATTACCAAGGTTCCCCAGGGCGGCTTTTACTTTGGTGGAGAGGGCGGCATTCTGAATGCAATCATCGGTTCCTTTTACCTGGCACTTGGGGCTACAGGCCTGGCCTTTATTATCGGTTTGCCGGTGGCTTTGTTTATGAATGTCTACCTGATTCGTCATCGTTTTTGGTTGAACCGAATCCGCTTTTTTCTGGATGTGCTCTGGGGCGTACCATCGATCGTCTATGGGGCTTTTAGTTTTACATTGATGCTATTTCTGGGATTGCGGGCATCCCTGCTGGCCGGTATTCTGACAGTGACCCTGCTGATTGTGCCGATCATGATTCGATCTATTGATGAAGTGTTAAGAACCGTCCCTGAGGGTCTGCTGGAATCCGCGTATGCGTTGGGTTCGACCCGTACGGAAATTGCCTTCAAGGTTTTTTTCAGGCAGGCTTTGCCGGGCATAGTTACGGCTATATTACTTTCCTTTGGACGGGGTATCGGTGACGCGGCGTCGGTATTGTTTACCGCCGGATACACTGATTATATTCCCACCTCCCTCAGTCAACCGGCGGCGACATTGCCGCTCGCCATTTTTTTTCAGCTGAGTTCACCGATACCTGCCGTCCAGGAACGGGCTTATGCCTCGGCCGTTGTACTGACCTTTATCATTTTGCTGATCAGCCTGCTGGCCCGACTTCTCTCTTCAAAATACAAGGAGCACACGATTAAATGAGTGATTCAATCATCAGGATTCGACATCTGAATGTGTCTCATAAAGGGATACCCATATTGAAGGACATTAATCTGACAATCCAGCGGAATAAGGTAACGGTGATTCTGGGTCCGTCGGGTTGTGGCAAAACCACGCTCCTGAAATGTCTCAACCGCCTGGTTGATCTTTATAATGGTCTGACCGTTAGCGGCCGTATAGAACTGGATGGAGAGGAGATTCTGAACCGCAAAAACGATCTCACCCGAATCCGTCAGAAGATGGGCTTGCTTTCGCAACGGCCGTATCCGCTACCTATGTCCATTTTTGATAATGTGGCCTATGGATTGAAAATTCAGGGCGTCCGAAATCACACGGAGCTGGCCAATCGGGTAGAGTATTATCTGAAACAGGTCAATCTCTGGGCGGAAGTGGCAGATCGACTCAAATCACCGGCCTCACGCTTATCCATTGGTCAGCAGCAGCGGCTTTGCCTGGCACGCGGTCTGGCCGTAGAACCGGAAATCATTCTGGCCGATGAACCCACGTCGGCGCTGGACCCGCTTTCCAGTACCTGCATCGAAGAGCAATTCATGAAGCTGAAAGAGAATTACACCATTCTGATCGTCACCCACATCATGCGGCAGGCCCGGCGCCTGGCGGATCATGTCATTTTTATTTACCTGGGAGAGATTATCGAACAGGGACCACCATCTGAGATTTTCGATCATCCCCAACATCCGACTACGAAGGAGTACCTGCGGGTCGGGCATTAATTTTTGTAAAATGTCAATCGGTGTGGGTGTAATTTCCGAATTTTACCTTTATTTCTCGATTACCCGTCTAACCGAATCAATCACCGTTCCATCGACCCATTTGATAACAGCAACCACATCATCAGCCAATTCCGGTTTTTCCGGGATACCGCAGATGCGCTCAGCTTCGTCTTTCAATTGCTGAATCGTTTTCAAGGGCAGACAGGAACCCTTTAGGCTGTCAATGAGATCCTGCCGTTTTGGATTGATAGCGATACCGCGCTCGGTAATGATGACGTCAATCAATTCACCGGGGCCGACCAATGTGGTGACCTCATCGCGGATCACCGGGATGCGATCACGGAAAAGTGGAATCGGTAAAATAACGCATTTGGCATGAAGACAATTTTGCCAGCCGCCAATTCCGTGTAACAGGTAACCGTCGGAATGGGTTACAACATTACCATTGAAATTCAAATCAACTTCTGTTGCCCCGAGGATCATAATATCCATCATTGAGGTCAGGTTTCCCTTGGAGTGAAAATTATAAGCATTGAAAACCGAATATTGATGATGAGTCGGATTATGGGTAATACTTCTGACTGCTTCAAGATCAAAGGCCTGAGCATCAAGAATGTGTCCCATGGTGCCTTCTTCGAGCATCTGAACCATGTACTTGGTACTGCCGCCAAAACCCAACTGAGCTTTCCAGCCACGTCTTTTCAGAATCTGATGTGTGTAATATCCAATTGCCAGGGACGTTCCGCCGGCACCAGCCTGCATATAGCAGCCGTTCCGCAGAATTCCGCTTTTTTCCAGGAAACTGGCGGTTAGTTCGGCGATGAGCAGACGATCCGGGCTTTTCGTAATCTGGGTAGTTCCGGAGATAATTTTTTCCGGAATGCCGATCTTATCAATAACAACGACATAATCCACATAGTTACCTTCGATTTCCATGGGCATGTTCGGAAAATCCACTAAGTTATCGGTGACAACGATGACTTTATCAGCATAAAGATAATCGGCTTTGGCATAACCCAGAACACCACAGGCGCTGGGACCGTTCTGTCCGTTGGCATTGCCAAATGCATCGGAAGATGGAGCGGCGATAACGGCAATGTCGATTTTAACTTCGCCATCCTGAACAGCCTGGGCCCGGCCGCCATGAGAACGTAAAACCGCCGTACCCTTCATTTTTCCCTGGGAAACAAAGCGTCCCAGCGGACCATTCATACTGCCCTCAATCCGGTTGATGGTTCCGTCTTCAAGATAGGGGATTAATTCTGCATTACAGGGAAATGATGCTGATGGGAACCAAACCAGTTCCCTGGTGCCCAATTCGTGTATTGTATGGAATAATAAATTGCTGACAAGATCACCATCCCTGAGATGGTGATGGGTGGAAATCGTCATACCGTCCCGCAGACCAGCTAACTGGAGGGCCTCCTTGAGTGAATTGACAATTTTATTCCCATCGTCGGCGTAATCGATACAGGTGGCGATTGGCGGACTATAGCGTCGGCCGTCCGGCCGGTGTTGTCCCAAGCCTTTGAAAGGAATTACTTTTTCGCCATTGATTTCGGTGGGGATCAGGCGGCCAACTACATTCTTTTTGAGTTTAATTGCCATAATTCTTTCTCCAGTTTTCAGTGATTTTACCGGCGTCGATGGCCATCGCGATGGTTTTATGGGCTCGTTTAACGATGGGTGGGTCAATCATTTTTGAACCGAGTGCCACGACACCCAGACCTTTTTCTTCGGCTTCCATGAAAGCATTAACGATTTTCTGTGCTTTTTCAATTTCAGCGGCAGTCGGGGCAAAGGCTTCATGAATAATGGGAACCTGGCGGGGGTGAATACAGCCCATTCCTTCGAATCCCATCGTTTTGGATTCGAGAACAGTTTTTTGTAATCCTTCCTGATCGGCAACATCGGAAAAAACCGAATCAATTGCCTGGACACCGGCCGCCCGTGCGGCATTGACCAGCATACTGCGGGCGAAAAAACTTTCACTGCCTTCCTGAGTCCGTTGGGTCCCCAGATCGGCGGTATAGTCCTCTAGGCCAATCGCCAGCGCAATCACATTTTTTGAAGCGGTTGCGATCGCGAATGCATTCATTACTCCTTTTGCACTTTCGATAATTGGCATCAGGAACACAGGATGATCGATTTTTGCGTTCTTTTTAATTGCTTCTATTTTTGAATCAATGGTCTGAATGTTTTTCGCAGATTCGCACTTTGGTACAAGAATTACATTAACGTAATGAGGAATTACAAATTCCAAATCCTTAAGCCCCCGGTCACCCTGATTAATACGCACCATCCGTTCACAGCCGTAAAAGTCATTGGCGCGTAAAGTATTTCGTACCAAATAACGGGCTTCATCTTTTTTAGCCGGTGCGACGCTGTCTTCCAGATCGAGAATTATTCCATCCGCTTTATGCAAACCCGCATTGATAAATAGTTTGGGAGTATTACCCGGCAGGTAAAGCCGGGAGCGCCGGTTACGGTCTCTTGTGGTAGGATAAATATTTTCCGGCAGTAATTCCGGCAGATAAGTTTTGTCGGTCTCAATGATCTGCTGAATTGTCGCTTCAAGACGGGCTATCATAACAAATGGTAATGAACCGGCATCTTCAATACGAACAACAGCATTTTCGATTTCAAAGTAATTCAGCACCTCAGCGATTAATTGGCGGTTTGCTTTTCCAAACAATTTATCAACTTTACTTTTTAATTCCAGTTGAATACCGCCGGAAGATTTAACTTCGATTTCTACATAGCAATCAGAACGAACATCTTTTCCGCGATTACCGGAAGTAGCATTTTCTAACACAATTTCCTCCGTTATCAATTAAAGCCAAAATTGAGAAGATTTTCCTTAAAAATCAATGCTTGTTCACTAAATAAATTGAAATATTTCAATCCGATTCGGATGGGGTGTGTCTGGCATGGTTTTCATTATTGTTTGAACAGGCTTTTATCCCCAGGCATATTCTGTCGTGGGATGTGATTTTAAACAGTTCGTTCCAATTATCCTATTTCCTTATTTTAGCAGATTGACGACAGGATTTAAAAATAACCCTTAAGAAAGTAAAGATGACTCTTGAATTTTAGTGCAAAGCTGTCCTAAATTGACTGCTAACAGTTTTATAAAATAACCATTAAGAGGAGTTCCCATGGGGAAGACATTTAGTGAAAAAATATTAGGGCAGAAAGTTGGTAAGTCGGTGGTACCAGGCGAGATCATTGAAGTCGAACCCGATGTTGCCATGAGCCATGACAATACAGCAGCTATATCCAAGACATTTTATAAAATTGGTGTTGATCAAGTCTATAAACCCGATATGCATGTGGTCATTCTGGATCACTGTACACCGGCGGCAAACGAGAAGTTTGCTGAAAACCACAAGGATATCAGGGAGTTTGTACGGAAGCAGGGGATTCGCAATTTTTATGATATTCATGTGGGTATCTGCCATCAGGTGATGCATGAAAAAGGGCATGTCTGGCCCGGCGCACTGATTGTCGGGTCTGATTCTCACACCACTTCTTATGGTGCATTTGGTGCTTTTTCAGCAGGGATTGGCCGTAGTGAGATGGCCGCGATTATGGCCCGGGGTAAAATATGGCTGCGTGTTCCGGAAACCATTAAAATCGTTGTGGACGGGGAATTCCCGGAAGGTGTATCGGCCAAAGATTTAATGCTGAAGATCGCCGGCGAAATCGGGGCAGACGGAGCGCTCTATAAAGCCATTGAGTTTTGCGGCCCGACCATTGATAAAATGAGTGTCGCCAGTCGCTTTGTATTGACGAATATGGCGGTAGAAATCGGTGCTAAAGCGGGGTACATGATTCCCAACCAGGCTACGCTTGATTATTTGAAAGAAAGAGTAACTCATCCGTTCGAGACTGTGGAATCTGATCCCGATGCGGAATACGAATCCGAATATCACTTTGATGTATCCGCTCTGGAACCCATGATTGCCAAGCCTCATTCGGTGGATAATGTCGTTCCGGTCAGTGAGGTGAAAGGTACCAAAATTGATCAGGTCTTTTTTGGTTCATGTACCAATGCCCGGGTCGAGGATTTTAAAATTGTTGTTGATGTTCTACGGGGTAAAAAAGTGCATTCCAATGTGCGCATGCTGGTGTTTCCGGCTTCCCTTGAGGTCTATCTGGATGTTCTGAAGAAAGGCTGGATTACGGAACTAGTGGAAGCCGGTTGTGTGATTATGAATCCTGGTTGTGGCCCCTGTATGGGCAATCATGAGGGTGTTCCGGCAAATGGCGAAGTCGTACTAGCGACCTCGAACCGTAATTTCAAGGGGCGACTCGGGAATAAAGAATCCTTTGTCTACCTGGTCAGTCCGCGGACAGCAGCTGTTTCGGCATTGACGGGCAAGATTGAGGATTTTAGAAATTAGCCACAGAGACACAGAGATGCATAGAGAAATTAAATTAATGTTTTGTGTACTTTGCGTCTTTGCGGTTGAAAAATAAATTGTTGGAGGAATTAGGAAATGATTATTAAAGGAAAAGTCTGGAAATACGGGAATGATGTCAACACCGATGTCATTTTTCCTGGAAAATATACCTATACAGTTACCGACACCACAGAAATGGCGAAAGTGGCTTTGGAAGACCTGGATCCGGAATTTGCAAAAAACGTAAAAAAAGGTGATGTGATCGTCGGTGGAACGAACTTTGGATGCGGCAGTAGTCGTGAACAGGCGGCTTCCTGTCTGGTCTATTCCGGAGTTGGGGCTGTGATTGCTAAAACCTTTGCCCGGATCTATTTCCGGAACTGCATCAATTTTGGTTTACCGGCCTTGACATCAGCTCAGGCGGTTGATGCCCTGGAACATGGTGAAAGTATTGAAATCGATACAGACAAAGGCGAAATTCATTGCAAAGCGGGAGTCTTTATATTTCCACCTTTGCCTAAAGAAGTGGTGGGAATATTCGATGCCGGCGGCCTGATTCCCTATACCAAAAAACAGTTAGGACTTGGATGAAACGACTGATTTTTGATTGGATTGTACCCAAATCCCTGAAGCAACAGGATTTGAGTCAGTCGGCTGTCCGGTCTAGATATGGACGCCTTGAGGGCTGGATCAGCATTATGGTCAATTTTCTGCTCTTTGTTGGTAAATTGGCCGTCGGTCTGCTGATCAATTCCATTGCCCTGATTGCGGATTCCATTCATTCGCTCTCCGATGTGTCCACATCCATTATTGTGATTCTGGGGTATCGGATTTCGGAAAAACCGGCGGACAGCAAGCATCCCTTCGGGCATCAGCGGGCGGAATATGTGGCTACCCTGATTATTGCAGTGTTGCTGGCGGTGGCGGGAATTGAATTCATCAAATCCTCTTACGGACGTCTGGCCAATCCGCAAATGAGTGTTGTGACTCTGGGGGTATTGCTGTTTGTGCTGGTGACAATACTGGTGAAAGCCTGGCTGGGCGGATTGTCCAGTTATATGGGTAAGCGCATTGATTCTGCGGCACTTAAAGCCGATGCCCTGCATCACTATACCGATTCGATTAGTTCAATCCTCGTGTTGTTTGCTATCCTTGGAGCGCGACTGGGTTACCCGTTTCTCGATGGTGCAGGTGGTATTGCAGTTGGGATTATGTTAATTTGGGCCGGGATTTCAATTGCCAAAGATGCAGCAGATTCGCTGCTTGGTAATGCCCCAACGCCGGAATTTATCGCCAGTATCCGAAATATTTGTATGCACGTAGAAAATGTTTTAAATACCCACGATATGGTAGTGCATAGCTATGGGACTCAGAAATTCATCAGTGTTCATGTTGAGGTAAACCAGAATACCAGCAGTGTCAACGCTCACGAAATCGCAACCAGTGTGGAGCATCATCTGGCTCACCAGTTAAATGCCTATGCCATCGTGCATGTGGACCCCATCGATCTGGAGAGCCCGGAACTGCAGCAGTTGCGCACGGTGATTGAAGAGTTCGTTCAACACAGTACTGAAATTCGCGGGTATCACGACTTACGAATGATAAGCAAGGAGGATCATCGCCGGATATATTTTGATATCGTTCCGGTTCAAAGCAGTGTTCAGACTTGCCGGGAATTAGCCGATTGCGGCCAATTGAACGACCTAATCCGACGGACATTTAAAAAGTATGAGATTCGTATTCATATCGATCAAATGTATACCTACAATTAATTAAAATAAGGTTCAAAGGAGGAGATTTCATGATGAAACGAACGATTGTATCCATGCCCGGTGACGGAATTGGTAAAAGTGTACTGGATGAGGCTATCCGGGTTCTTGATGCGACCGGTTTCGAGGCAGACTATGTCCATGCCGATATCGGCTGGGAATTCTGGTGTAACGAAGGTAATCCCTTACCACAACGGACTCTGGATATGATTGAGAAACATAAAATTGCCCTTTTTGGTGCGATAACATCAAAGCCGAAAGATGCCGCGGCCGCTGAATTGTCGCCTGCTCTGCGGGACAAAGGTCTGGTCTATTCCAGCCCCATTGTCGGTCTGCGCCAGCATTTTAACCTGGATATTTGTGTCCGTCCCTGTCATTCTTATATTGGCAATCCGCTGAATTTTATTCGCCGGGGACCCAATGACACAATCGAAGAACCCAAAGTCGATGTTGTGATCTTTCGTCAGAATACCGAAGGACTCTATGGTGGCGTTGAATGGAGCAATCCGCCGGATAAAGTCTATGAAGCCTTGATGACCCATCCAAAATTCGTCAAGAACTTTGGAAAAACTCCGAAAGAAGAATTGTCTATTTCAACCCGTATTTTCACCAAGAAAGCCACCGAGCGTATTCTGCGGGCGGCCTTTGAACATGCGGAAAAATACGGATACAAATCGGTTACGCTTTGTGAAAAACCCAATGTCATTCGCGAAACATCCGGTATGATGTACAAAATGGCTCAGCATATCCAGAAAAGCGACTATCCGAAAATCCAACTCCGGAACACCAATATTGATGCGCAGATGATGTGGCTGACCAAGAATCCGGAAACCTATGGTGTGATCGTTGCCGGTAATATGTTCGGTGATATTGTCTCCGATGGTTTCGCCGGGCTCATCGGTGGTCTGGGCTTTGCCTGCTCGGCCCAATTCAATCCCGATAGCGGAATCGGTGTGTTTGAACCGACCCACGGATCAGCGCCGAAATACGCGAACTATCCGGTTTCCATTGTCAATCCCATTGCCATGATTGAATCGGCCTGCATGATGCTGGACTATATTGATGAAAATGCCATCGCTGCTAAAATCCGGAAAGCCGTTGCGAAAGTGATTGCCGAAGGCAAAGTGCGGACCTATGATATGATGAAAATGGC
>CAZAKB010000103.1:0-10772 GCA_964485475.1 uncultured bacterium | reverse complement strand
CACAGTCGAGAGATCAGTCTTTAAAAAATCTGCTGATCAACTCGTTGACATTGGCAACCTGCGCTGGTTTGGGAAACGGGCTTATATCCTGCTTGACATTGCCGACGGCGTCATTCGGTTGAACGATGAGATTCTGAAGGCATTTTACCTGAAAACCGGCGATAAACTCGTAGCGGTGAAAAGTACAACTGTGACCATGAGTCTGACGCCCGTGGATGTCTGGCAGAAGATTTTTGAAAAACATGGCTTCACCGAAGCCATCAAGAACATGGAAAAACTTGAAATGTACTGACAGTGAATTACTGTACTTCATTCTCTCCGATAAACGACCGGTCATCTGTTAATAAATCAAAAAGCCCGACTTGTTAGCCGAGCTTTTTGACACTATTTTGTAATCAGGCTACTTAATTAACAGACATTTTTTAACCTGGCTGAATTCGCCAGCCTGAATCTGGTAAAAATAGACGCCGGTACTGACGTTCCGGGCATCCCAGCTCACCGAGTAAAATCCGGGTTCCTTTTGCTGATTAACAAGTTTGTCAACGACTTGACCATTCATGTTATAGATTGTAATGGCAACATGTGCCGATTTTGGAATATCATAGCTAATCGTTGTTGTCGGATTGAACGGATTTGGGAAATTAGAATGCAGCGCAAATGTTTCAGGAATTATCAATCCGCCATCAATAGCGACGTTCCCAACCGTAAACAGAGACCAGTCATTACTGTTACAAGGTGTTACTAACTGGTCTTTGTCAACAGCATTCACCTTCCAGTAATAGATACCGTTTTCGGTCATGTTTACTGAAACCGTTGTATCTGATAAATCGGAAATGGACTGGTACTGCATACTGTCTCCGGTATCCATCGTATAGATGACTTCATATTGAACATTATCAAAGGGATCAGGATCGATGGACTTGTGCCATATAAATTCAACCTCGGCGCCCATTCCGGCGGATTCGTTGGCCGGACTGATCGTGGTAAAATTCCCTGGCGCTTCCGGAATAAAATCCATCCAGAAGGGAACCGGTTGTGTCGTGGATATTCCATCATGCTGATCCATGCTGATAACGTACCAACTGTACTTTTGATTGTCCGCAAGATTACTTATGGTACAGGAATTTGTATCCGTAATCAGCGAATCCATGGCAGCGACATCCTGGTACCAGTGCACTTCATAATGGACAGTATCCATTGGATCGGGATCAATGACGTCTGACCAGGAAAGTACAACATCCTTCGTCAGTACAACGACGGAATCGGGTGAAATTAACACCGATAGTTCTGGTGATTCATTGGCCAGATTAACAACAAATTTTCGTATCGTGTCATCATTCACTGTAACCGCACCGGCTCTGTCAGTTGCCAGTACATTCCAAAAATAAACCGTATTATCCAGTAATTCGTTTTCGGGAGTATACAAGGTATCGGTTCCAGAATAAACCTTTGTGAGGTTCTCCGAATTGCTGCCCAGGAACAGTGAGTATTCAACAAAATCATGGATATCAGGATCCATTGCCGGTAACCACTTGAACGTAGGAGTCAGGGTCGTTATTGTTTGATCAGCAAGCGGATTACTTAGGGCAAAGCCAGCCGGCTTCTGGTTCTTGAAATTCACATCAAAGTACCAGGTAGGCGAAGTGGTTGAACCACCGAGTTCATCAAAGGCGATGACCTTCCAGAAATAGTTGTTGCCATCATCCAGTAAACTGGTTTTATAATAATTTCGTTCGACGGTGTCAATGGCTGTCGGAAAAACATTGGAGTTGTTCAGATAAATGGCATATTGAATGTCATTTCCGTCGAGATCACTGCTGATGTCCCAGACCAACAAGGCTTTTGAATCGGCACAGACGCTGGCACTGTCAGGCCCGATCAACGAGAATTCACGGGGGTTATCATTGGCAGTATTGATCCGAAAGGAGTGAAATTCACTGCTATATGTCGCGCCACTAAGATCCGTGACTACAACCCGCCAGATATAATTCGTATCATCCTGTAAATCGGTGGCTGGTATATAATAGAGTGAATCACAAGGGTCCACGGTAATCAGGTTGCTGACATCTGTTCCGTAATAGAGCGCATAACTCAGTCGATCATGCCAGTCAGCATCATCTGCAGCCGTCCAGCTGAATACCGGCCTAACAGTTGATTCCATATCATAGAAAGGCGTAATCAGGGTCAGACTGCCGGGTTTGGAGTTCCGGCTGTTGGTGATAAACACCGCAGTATCCGAACTGCTGAGACCGCCGGCATCTTCCGCCTGTACGGTCCAGTAGTACATACGGTCTTCCAGGAGAGGAATGACCAGTGTATAGGCTGTTTCCAGGGTCTCAAAAACCAGTGAATCACTCATATCAGCATTCAGCGATAGATGAAGATAATAATTGGAAATGCTCTTGACGGCTGGATCGGTATCGATCGCAGCTTCCCAGCGGAACGTCGGCGTCAGGGTGTTTACGACCGTTGTATCATTGGGTAAAATTGTCGCGAAATTGGTGGGTGGATCGGCCTTTGTGTTTATGACAAAGGAAATAAATCCCTCAGTATTTTCCCGTGTCGCTCCCGACAGATCGGTGGCAACGACCTTCCAGTAGTACCGGGTATCGTCATCCAGACTGTCAGTGAATGTATGGGATAATGAATCACCGGCATCAACAGATTTCAGACTGTCCAGACCGGTACCGTAAATGACAGTATAGGAAACCTCATCATTGGCATCGATATCAATGGATTCATTCCAGAGAAGTTCGGCATCCTGGTAAGTGATCACCATATTATTCTCAGGATAATGTAATGTAAAAGGCCGTGGCTCTGAATTCTGGGCATTCACCGTAAACTGCCAGACCTCGGAACAAGCAGACAGGGAACTATCAATTTTTATCTCTCCGGTCTCGTAATCATAACTTATTAAATAGCTATCATCGAAGGCTTCGACTTTCCAGTAATAAACCGAATCTTCTTCCAGCGGCTCATCCCAATCATCTAACGTGTATTTTGTCTCATCGTCGGATGCATAATATTCACGAGTTTCTGCGAAATCCGGTGTCAGAGAAATGTACAAACTGTAATAATCGATAGATTTAGTCTTATAACCTCCCCCGGGAGCAGCCGGATCTTCATCATAAGCTGCTTCCCAGGCAAATGTCGGTTTAAGGGTAGTCACAATGCTATTGTTTTGGGGTAATTCTAAATAAGCCTCATAAGGGACTTCGTCCTCCAAATTGATCATAAAGGATCGGTAGGCGTCATCGTCACTACCTTTAGCAGTTGGGCCGGTCTTGTCTGTTTCCGCGGCTTTCCACCATCCACCAGAATATCCAAAGCTATTGACAGAAAGACCCGCCTGATCCGTCGCGGTGACTTTCCAGTAGTATGTTTCATGGTCATCCAGAAAGCGGGTATCTTTAGTATATTCATCCCAATCAAAATCATAGGGATCGGGAAAGGTGAAAAATGTATCTGTGCCGGCATCGACAGTGAATACCATCGGTTCGGTTTCCCAGGTACTTTCATTTTCACCAATGTACTTTACAGTGATAGTATAATTGAGCGTGTCGCCGGGGTCTGGATCAGTTGCCGGATCCCAGGCTAATGTGATACCCAACGTGTCGATCACACTGGCATGTTCGGGTGAGATGAGTTCAAACTCTTCCGGTGGTTCTGCTTCGGCATTATAACCAAAATACGCGGTGTCAACCGGGCCGGTTTCAAGTAAATCTTTAATCTGAACAGTCCAGAAACACATTGCGTTTTCTTCGATGGATTCATTGATAATCCAGCTAGTCTGATCTGTACCGGCCGGCATCCAATCTGATTCTTTAATGGTTTCAATATAGGTGGAATACTCTCCGGTCCAACCGTTATATCCTCTGATCTGCTGGTATGCACTAAATTTATAAAACAAGCTGTCGCCTTCTGCGTCGGTAACATTGGAGCAGATGAGCACCACCGGCGTTGTGCTTAAAACAACATTATTAACCGGAGACGTCAATACCGGACCCGGAACGGAATTCATCCTGAAACTAAATTCTTTCCAATCACTGGTTCCCATGCTGCCTTCGGTTTGAATCCGCAGATAATATGTCAGACCATCTATTAATTCATCACCTTGATAAACAACGGATTTTTCCGTTGAAGTGATTACGCCGCTATCCCACAAATCAATACTGGAAAAATTACTCACTGACGATACTTGAATTCGATAGCTGATCTGTTCATTTATCGGGGAGCCGTGGACCCAGTTGATTTCAGGAGTTTGGACAAGTATATGAGTCGGGTCTGTTATGCCGGTCAGAAATATGCTGTCAATATTTTTTGACCGAAATGTAAACACACCAGATGAAGATAGCACGGATGCCAGACCATCGGAAACTTTAACGCGCCAGTAATATAGTTGTTCAATATTGGAAATAACTACACTGCCCGTAACAGTGTCAGCAGAAAGTGGCAACAGGGCTGCAGAATCAAGCAAAGTGGTTAAGTTTTCATCACTGAATACATAGACAGTAAACGTCAGGTCATCACCGTTTGGGTCAGCAGTGTGAGCGACTTTGAATGTCACCGTAGTATCGCCGACAACTTCGGAATTAATCGGGAAAACCAGTTCATAATTCGGAAGGCCATTGGTTCTGAAATCACCAACCAGCCAATTACTGGTCTGGGATGCCCCGGTAACTTTGACTCTAAAGTAATAAGTGGTGCCTATCGCTAATTCTTTACCGTTATAGGTAGCCGTCTTTTCCGTAGATGTTACTATCCCGCTGTCCCACATATATACAACCGGAGGTGGGTCTACTATTGTTTTCGTGGCGGCAAAATCAGATTGGCTGGATACCTGAATTTGATACGATTGCTGAGCGCCAAATATATTTTCCGGAAAATTCCAGGAAAAAGTCGGAGTTGTAAGAATTTTCTGATTATTTTCAAGTCTATCGACTGTCAACTTCCCCATGGCATATTCATAAGCACCGATATCCGTTGTACCTTCGGTGAATAAATTGTAACTGCCATCGGAATAACGATTGTATCCTCCCAGACCAAAAGGATATTTTTCGGTCGTATTGCCATCGTAATCGGCATCTTTAGTATCCACTGGAAGTGCATCATTGGAACCGACATTAATAGCCGGAGAACCGGTTTGTAGTAGAAAATTGTTGTTAGCCGCGTCTGCGAACAGCGGATTACCGTCAATATTGCCGGTACCTGTGAAACCACCCTCGATCAGGTTATAGGCAACTAAACCCGAGTCACGTGCAATAGATAATTCCGAGCCTTCATTTCCATAGATGATATTATTGGTTACCGAGTTGGAAGAATAAGATAAAGAAATGCCGGAACGAGGCGATATATTAGTAGGCATATTGTTGTTGTAGACAGTACAGTGATCAAGACTAATTGAACCGGTATAGGTGCTTACGCCGCTGCCATTATTGCCAGAGTAATTATTAGCAATGACACAATTGCTGATAACAGGGCTGCCTACGAAGGTCTTGATTCCACCGGTAGCAATCGCGGCATTTCGGATAATGATGCAATTCCGAACCGTCGCACCGCCGTAATTGAAATAAAATGCCGCTCCGTGATAGGTTCTTTTTGTTCCCGTATTGTTCCCATTGCCGCCGGTTACGGTGAAGCCATCTACCACAGCAGTATTATTCGTATGATCACCATAGAAAATATTATAGGTGTTATCACTCCGGCTGGCGTCCTGGTAGTTGATGGTATTGTTATCATTATTGTTTAAATCACCACTAACAATTGTAATGTTTTTCCACCATTGACGTTGCTGCAAGAGCGTTTCCGTGCCATCAAAACCGCCATATAGTTCAACACCGTTTTTGAGGTTAAAATAAGCGGATTTATCACCAGTTTGGGATGGTTTATAGGTCCCGGCTGAGACCCAGACCTGGTCGCCGCTGACGGCAGCCGAATAGGCTGCATGCAAATCCGTGTATGCATCTGACCAAGATGAGCCGTTATTCGCTCCTGATCCATCGTGTTTTACATAAATAATACCGGCATAGGCCGCGCTGTTTACCAGTACCAGAGACAGTACCAGAATGAATAGAAAATATCTAAGATGATAATTACTTCGGTTACTACATAATAGTGCTTTTCGGGAATTCAATTTTTTCACGTTGATGTCTCCTAATATAGAAGTGAGTTGTGTTGATTAATAAAATTAAAAAGCAGATTTTTTTAAATGGGAGAAGTTAACAACTAAACGGGTCATATCCTACTTGTAACCGGTAGATCATTTTCGTGATTTTGTAATGATGTGATTCATAACACCCTGTTTGATGTTCCGAACTCGCTAATCGGAGCAAAAAGCGAGGTGTAGCCTATCCAAAACGAGACTCACCCTATCCAAAGTGAGATGCAGCCTATCCAAAACGAAGTGCAGCCTATCCAAAACGAGGCTTACCCCATCCAAAACAGGGAAATCGGAGATCAGAACTCGCTGATCGGAGTAAAAAGGCTCGCGTTCGAATCAAAAAGAGTCTCGCGACATTCCCTGAGGATCGCACTTGAACCAAAAAGAGTCTCGCGACATTCCCTGAGGATCGCACTTGAATCAAAAAGAGTCTCGCAACATTCTCCGAGGTTCGCACTTGATTTAAAAAGGGTCTCGCGATATTCCCTGAGGATCGTGCTTGAGTCTCCGAACTTCGGCATCAATACAGAAAGACTCAAAGACAGAGTCAAAGTATTTCCCCTTGACAGTCGGATAATTGATAATTATATTCAGGATAACATGGCACATTTTATTATTAAGTGTAACCGTTTTTTCTAACGTTTTCAGGAAATGAAAATTATTCGAAACAAAAGAGACAATTTATTGAAGCCATTATTAGAACAATACCTTAAAAATCTATTATCAACCTCCAATCGTGGTGATGCTCGGGAGGAGACTTATTACGAGCATCTTAAAGCATTAGTTGTGCATTATGCGGATTTACAGAATCTGAAAAATGTTGATGTTACTATTTTGCCAAAGCAAACCGAAGCCGGTAATCCCGACTTTCGCATTTGGGACGGAAAGAACCACATTACCGGCTATATCGAGGCCAAAGACCCGTCCGTTACAAATCTCGATTATATTGAAGATACGGAACAATTAAAACGCTATCGCTCTACCTTCCCGAATGTCATATTGACCAATTTCTATGAATTCCGGCTTTATCGCGATGGGCAGCGTATTGCACAGGTCATGATCGGTCGCCCAGTTATTGCACAGAAATTAAAAACACCGCCGCCGGTTGAACACATTGATCAATTTAAAGAACTCTTTGATCTTTTCTTTTCTTTCTCGTTGCCAAAAGTACATACAGCAAAGACACTAGCAATTGAATTAGCCAAACGTACCCGTTTCCTACGGGATGAAGTCATTACCGTGGAAATGGCGGAAAATGGCAGTAAGGGTCACAATCAGATTGTCGGTTTTTACGAAGCCTTTAAAACATACCTGATAGGAACATTGAACGAGAAGCAATTCGCTGATCTCTATGCTCAGACTATTACTTATGGACTATTCGCTGCCCGAACAAGGGCAGATGGAGAATTTAACCGCCGGGTTGCTTTTGATTATATTCCCCATACTATCGGCATTCTGAGAGATGTGTTCCGGTTTATCTCGCTTGAAGAACCGCCCAAATCCCTACAAATCATTGTTGAAGATATTGCCGAAATATTGAATGTCGCCGATGTCAATAAGATCCTGCATGAGTATCATATAACCGGCAAAGGCAAAGACCCAATCATTCATTTTTATGAAACCTTTCTGACAACCTATGATCCGCAAGTCCGGGAACGCCGGGGCGTCTATTATACACCGGAGCCAGTGGTCAGATATATTGTCCGTGCCATTCATTCAATCCTGAAATCCCATTTCGGTCTGGCTGACGGACTTGCCAGCGAAGAAGTAAAACTGCTTGATCCAGCTGCCGGGACACTCACCTTTCCCGCTGAAGCAATTCGTCTGGCGGTCCAGGAACATATAGAAAAATATGGTAAAGGCGACCTGCACCAGTGGATCAGAAAAACTATTCTGCAAAATTATTACGCCTTTGAATTGATGATGGCGCCGTATGCTATCGGGCATTTGAAGATGGGTTTCATCTTTGAGGAAATCGGCTATAAAATGGCCGATGATGAACGATTCAAACTTTATCTGACCAATACACTGGAGATGGAAGAGATTGAACAGATTTCTATACCGGGTTTAAGTTCACTAAGTGAAGAGAGTCATCTTGCCGGTAAAGTAAAGAAAGAACAACCGGTGCTAGTAATCCTGGGTAACCCGCCGTATAGCGGCATCTCTGCAAACATCAACGAATGGACGGAACGTCTGCTCAAAGAAGATATTGACGGTACACAAAGTTATTATAAAGTTGACAATCAACCTCTCGGTGAGAAAAAACTCTGGTTGCAGGATGATTATGTGAAATTCCTACGTTTCGCCCAGTGGAAAATCCAAACTTCCGGTTACGGCATTGTGGGAATGATTACCAATCACAGCTATCTTGATAATCCTACCTTTCGCGGTATGCGCCAAAGCTTGATGAAAACCTTTGATGAGATTTATATTCTCGACCTGCATGGTAATAGTCTGAAAAAGGAAACAACACCCGAAGGTGGCAAAGACGAAAATGTTTTTGATATCCGGCAAGGGGTGGCTATTGTGCTGTTTATTAAAAATAAAAAAGGCAAGAAACCGACCGTATTCCAGATAGATAAATACGGCTTAAGAGATGAGAAATATGAGTGGCTGGCACAAGAGGATTTTGATAAAAACAATTATCGTGAAATTATGCCGGTTTCACCGTGGTACTTCTTTATTCCCAGAAATACTTCCCATATTCAGCGATATTTAGAATGGAAAAGAATCGATGAAATATTTCCAATCAATGTAACTGGCATTGTAACTGCACGAGACAATTTAGCAATTGATTTTGACAAAAATGCTTTGAAAAATAAAATTCTGATGTTTAGAAATAAAGACTTACCTAATGAATTAATAAGAGATGGTCTTAACCTCAAAGACAATTATCAATGGAAACTCAATGATCAGAGAAAAAAATTTCAAAACATAGATAATTGGGAGGAGTATTTTTCTAGAATACTTTATCGCCCATTTGATATTCGTCATATTTATTATCAGGATAATATTGTTTTTAGAACTCGTCATGAAGTCATGCACCATATGCTTGAGGATAATATTTCATTATGTTTCATGAGACAATTCTCTGGTAATATGCCCTATACACATTTTTTAATTTCTGAATTTATTGTTGATAATCGTTCATTCTTTAGTAGTAAAGGTATCATTCAACAAGCGCCTTTATATATCTATCCAGAAGAGAAAAAGAAATCCACCGGAAGTGGTGGTTTCACTACCATGATGCTTTTTGAACCAAAGGAGAAATACGGTCGAAAACCTAATATAACGCTAATCATTTTTGAGAAATTACAGACAGCGTATAAGAAGAAACCCAGCCCGGAAGATATTCTTTACTACATCTATGGGGTTTTTTATAGCAATATCTATCGTGAGACATATGCTGAATTCTTGAAGGTCGACTTTCCCCGTGTGCCGTTCACGGCAGATTATAAGCTTTTCAAAACAATCGGCAAACTGGGAAATACTCTATCAGATTTGCACTTGCTAAAAAGCCCACTGCTTGATGTTCCGGTTGCACGGTATCAAGGCAGCGGTGATAACAACGAGGTTGGAAAAATCGCATATGATGAGGATGTGCAACGAATATATATTAATCAGGATAAGTATTTTGAAGGTATAACACCGGAAGTTTGGAATTATCAAATCGGTGGTTACCAGGTTTTACAGAAATACCTTAAAGATCGTAAAGGTCGAATTTTGGATGATATACCGCGATATTGCCGGATTGTGACTGCCTTGAGCAAAACAATTGAAATTCAAAAAGAAATAGATAAAGTCTACCCAAAAATAGAAAAAAGTCTTATTATTTTTTAAGGCTATTTTTAAAAATGCCCCACGAATACCCCCCACTGTTCGCCCGCTTTTATGATGTGATCTATCACCATCACCGTGACGGCGTGGACAATGCATTCTACCTGGACAAAATCCGGCAGACCAGGGGCAAAGTGCTGGAAATCGGCGTCGGCACCGGGCGATTTTTCATCGATGCGCTGAACTCCGGCGCTGATATGACGGGTATCGACGTCAGCCCGGCCATGCTCGAGATCCTGAAAACCAAACTGCCCCCAAAACAGCAGTACCGTGTCAGCCGGCAAAATATTGTTGATTTCCATTTCGATGAGCGCTTCGATCTGGCCATCGCGCCCTTCCGGGTCATGATGCATCTGCTGGAGATACCGGAACAGATCGCGGCCCTGAACAATGTTTACCGGCACCTGAATCCCGGCGGGGCATTCATCTTTGACGCCTTTGTGCCCAATCTGCGGCAACTCATCAACGGCCTCGACAAGCAGACTGATTTTGACGGCGAATACGAGCCGGGCAAACAGCTGAAACGCATTGTCTCCACCAAACCCGACCTGATCCGGCAACTTATTAATATTCATTTTCACCTGGAATGGGATGAAGATGATCAGATCAAGACCCATGACTGGCATGTTCCCCTGCATTTCTTTTTCCGTTACGAGCTGGAACACCTGGTTGAGCGCTCCGATTTCGAGAACTATCAAATCCTGGGCGATTACAGTGGTGCCGAACTGAATGAAAGTTCAAAGGAGTTCATTGTCGTTTGCCGGAAGAAATAAAT
>CAZAKB010000102.1:3308-10834 GCA_964485475.1 uncultured bacterium | reverse complement strand
CAAGGCGTTTTAAACTGAGAAGTTTTTATTCTGTGGTAGACATTATGGAAAATTCATATTATCCACATACCGATCCATAAATTCCGTATCTACCGCCAATGGAATGTGCCGGGTCCGCTGAAAAATTGATTGGTACTCCTGATTCTGGATAATAATTTTTTTAACCCCGTTCAGAGCTGTATTGCCCGCCTGGATTATTTTACCAATTCTATTATTAATCAGGCCGATTTTGACAGCATTATTCACATTGATATAATTCCCAAACGCGCCAGCGATATATATTTTTTGAATATCCATCAAAGACGCAGAAAGTCGTTGGCATAAAATTTCCAACCCGGCCGCAATCGCGGCTTTGGCTAACTGAAGTTCTCGAATATCCTGCTGGGTGATAATTACCGGCGATTGAACGACAATTTCATCTCTATCGGTATGTATCCGCCCACTTTTATCGATCAGACCCATTTCGAGCGCACAGGCCACCGCATCCACCAAGCCGCTTCCGCAGATGCCTTTCGCAGATCCACCACCAATGATATGAGATTTCATTTGACCATTTTCTAAAGTTACTTTTGAAATGGCTCCTTTCATAGCGCGCATACCCCTTGAAATCTTCGCCCCTTCAAACGCCGGTCCAGCAGCCGTTGAAGCACACAGGATTTGATTTTTATCACCAACAACAATTTCGCCATTTGTACCCAGATCAATTAAGGCAGTAAGTTCTTCTTCCTTATACAATTCGGTTGCGATAATTCCGGCCAAGATATCACTACCCACAAAACTACCCAAACATGGGTAAAACCTTAGTTCCGGATTACCCGGAAGAGTCCAGTCAATTTCCCTGGCAGGTACCGTCCATTCCTTGCCGTTCTCCGTCTCAAAAGGCACCCGTGACATAGGCGTAATATCCTTACCGCAAAACAGATGGTGCATAACGGTATTCCCAACGATCCCAACCTGATCGATTTGAATATCTGGATTCCGGGCAGAGCGGATTAATTTTCTGACCATAGAATATATTTGCTGACGAATGATTTTCTGAAGTTTCTCTGAACCAGAATTATTTAGGGCAAAATCGATCCGGCTCATTATATCGGCTCCGTATTTCGCCTGTGCATTGAGTGCGGTTTCCGTGCCTATAACCTTGCCGGCCTGCTCGTCAATCAATTGCGCCACCAGAGTTGTCGATCCCAAATCCACGGCAACAGCAAAACCGTTTTGGCCTTTGATTCTGAACTCCTGATCATCAGAGAGAATTTGCATTTCCCACTGAACCAACTCCAAGGCAACCGGTTCCATTACCCGGCACTGACATGCCAGGCGCCAGCCGTTGGCAAGTTCCTCTTTAGAAAAATACTGGCGTTGGATGTCATTGACCGCAAGATTGCCTTCCAGTAGACGGATCTTGCATTTACCACAAATCCCGTTGCCGCCGCAGGGAAACTCAATTCCGTATTCGAACAGAATATCCTGCAAAAATAAACCCGCTTCAATCTTCACGATTTTTCCAAGCGGCTCAAGTTTTATATTGATCTTCTTCATAAGACTATGAAAAAGTTAGTCGAATTTGATACAAAAACAAGTCATCGGTTTTTCATTGGGAAAAAAGATATTAAATTAGACTGGTTAAAGGATTGAGAGTACTATGAAAGGATACGTTCAGGTATACACCGGAGACGGAAAAGGTAAAACAACCGCAGCACTAGGCCTTGCTTTGCGGGCAGTGGGAGCCGGTTTAAACGTGTTTATCGGCCAGTTTGCCAAGGGGATGGAATACAGCGAAATCAAAGCCATTCGGGAACGACTGCCGGAACTTACTATTCGTCAATACGGCCGAGATTGCTTCATTGTCAACAAACCAACTGATGATGACATAGCAATAGCCCGCCGCGGATTGACTGAAGTCAGGGATGTTATTCAATCCGGAAAATATGATGTGATCATTCTGGACGAGGCCAATATTGCAATACATTTCGGTCTGTTTTCCATAGACGATCTTTTGAAAATCATTGCTTTGAAACCGGCAAACCTGGAACTAATCATCACCGGAAGGAAAGCCCATCCGGATCTAATAAAAGCCGCCGACTTGGTCACCGAAATGCTGGAAATCAAACACTATTACCAACAGGGCGTCCAGGCCCGTCAAGGAATCGAATCATGAGTACAATTGCTTTTCAGGGAACTCATTATGCCTTCAGTGAAATCGCTGCCCGTAAATATTTCGGTGATATTATTGAGACATTTCCGTGCCGGCAATTTATTGATGTCTTCAAAGCGGTAGAACACGAAAACAGCCAATACGGTATCGTCCCGGTGGAAAACTCAACCACAGGCAGTGTTTACCAGAATCTCGATCTGATTGTGGATTCATCGGTTACTGTTGTTGGAGAGGTTCAGTTACATATCGAACAGCACCTGATCGCTAATCCCGGTGTAAAACTGAAGGATATCAACGTTGTTTATTCTCATCCCCAGGCATTACAACAATGCAGTAATTTTCTGGCATCATTACCAAATGTCGAGAGCATCGCCAGCTATGATACGGCGGGCAGCGTAAAACACATCCGCGATCAAAAAATACTGCATGCCGCCGCCATCGCCAGCCGTCAGGCCGCCGAAGATAACAAAATGCAGATCCTGAAGGAAGAGATCGAAGATAATCCGCAGAATTATACCCGTTTCCACATTATCGCTAAATCATCTGAGATTCCGTCAGACGCCGATAAAACTTCGGTTATTTTTTCCATGAAAAATATACCCGGTGCACTCTTTAAAAGCCTGAGTGTGTTTGCATTACGGGATATTGATTTACTAAAAATCGAATCCCGGCCTATGCGCGGCAAACGCTGGAAATACCTGTTCTACCTGGACTTTGCCGGAACTATACAGGAAGAACGCTGTCGGAATGCCATCCGGCATCTGGAAGAGATCACATCATTTCTGAAAGTTTTGGGTTCGTATAAAACTGCAGCAGAATAACGAATAAAATGGAATGTCGGAGCAATGCTCCTATTCAGATTGAGAAATTCGTAAAACTTTCGCGCCCCTATTCCCACCCCGTTTCAATTCATAAAGCGCCTTATTAGCTTCGCCCAGTGAATACTCAGTCACTTCGGGCCGAATTGGAATTTCCGCCGCCAACTCCAGAAATTCAGAAACATCCCGGCGGGTAACGTTGGCAACGCTTTTAATCTCCTTTTCCATCCAGAGATGTTTAGGGTAATCCAATTTCAGTAAATAGTCTTTATCAAAATCCTCTTTGCGAATAGCATTGATAACCAAACGCCCACCAGGCCGAAGGTTTTTTAAGGCTTCAACGACCGCTTTCCAGACAGGTGTGGTATCGATAATTGCATGGCACAATGCCGGAGGTTTCTCAACCATATCCCCTGCCCATTCTGCGCCCAGATCACGGGCAAATTGCCGTTCATTTTCACTGCGGGCAAACACATACACTTTTGTATAAGGATATTTATAGCGGACCATTTTCAGCACCAGGTGTGCCGAAGCGCCAAAACCGGTAAGGCCAAGCCGTTGACCGTCTTTAATATTACTAAGCCGTAACGATCGATAGCCGATAGCGCCAGCACAAAGAAGCGGCGCTGCCTCTGAGTCAGTAAAAATCTCCGGTATCCGGAAAACCGATTTTTCCGGAACAACCATATACTCCGCATAACCGCCATCGACATCCCAACCAGTGGCTTTAAAATCAGCACAAAGATTTTCATTCTCAGACAGACAATATTCACACGTACCACAAGATGAAAAGAACCAGGCAACACCTACGCGCTCACCAACAGAAAATCTCCGGGAGCCAATTCCAATTTCAGCAACTGTCCCAACTACCTGATGACCGGGAATGACCGGAATATGCGGAGGCGGCGTTCGTCCTTCGATTTCATCCAATTCAGTATGGCAAACAGCACAGGTATGGACCTTTATAAGCAGTTCATTTTCCTTCGGTACAGGCACAGGCAATCCGCCGGCGCTCAGTGGATGCAGATCTACGGCCACATTGGTTTTTTTTGTCAGCTGCATTACTTTCATTACAAAGTCCAGATTAATTCATAAAAGAATAGCAATATTTTAAACCAATTTCAAGAATGATATCACTGATTAATGATGTTATAAATTCGTGCTCAAGTCAACAGTTTATTACATTTATCTCTATTGTCTAATCATCCCTTGCCATTACTTGACCAAATTTATTCTCAATGTACTCATGTGCTGATTACCCAATTGCAGGCGAACAAAATAGACTCCAGCAGGCAAAGCGTTTCCATAAAAATCCCGCCCGCTGAAAACGACTTCATTCCAGCCTGTTCCGAGATGGGTAATGTCAATTACTGCAACCAATTGGCCCAGAATATTATAGATTTTTAATAATTTTACCTGCCCTAGAGCGTTTTCATCAAGATAAAACCGAATAGTTGTGGATGGATTAAAGGGATTCGGGTAATTCATTGCAATAAACGAACGGGGAATAGGTAATGACTGATCTACCGGGACCGAGATATCTGCAACGCCATCATCCCAAACCTCTTTATAGTCAGCAATATAGGCGGTGTAGCGGCAGCGGATTTCATAGTTTAAACTGAGATCAATCATACTGTCCTTTAAGGCTTCCGTTTCTCCGTAAATGTCAATCTCCCGCTCAAGCTGATCGAGGGTTTCTTTCGCCCAGATATATTTTGGAGCAGTCATGATGGAATCTTCAACATTAAAATTGACCTGATATCCTAATTGCTGGGGGCCATAAATATTGTCCCCGTTGATAATAAACTGGGTAAAACCCGGATCTTTATAACGACCAGCAACAAAAAAATAGGACCCGGCGAAAGTAGTCGGGAAACGTTGCGGTATCAAGGCGTAGACATCGGCTTTTTCGATAGTCAGTTCTGTATTCATTAAAACAGGCTGGGCGATTTTTTCAAATACTTTCAGGATTTCGGTTTTTAAATTGTCTTCATCATCAAGATAAGTGACAAAACCATAATTCAGGGCTGCCGTCATTTCAAGCCGGGAACGATCAACATTGTCTCCAATCGCTATGGGAAATATTCCGATTCGGGATGTGTTTTCTTCCGCTAACTCAATCGGGTCAAGTGGAGATTTTCCATCGGTAAATGCAATAATCGATTTATCGTTTTCCACTCCGGGAAATTGAAGCAGTGCCAATGACAGGGCCTCATCCAAACGGTTACCATAACTGGCCGTCAATCCATCAAGGTACGCTTTGGCTTCCTCTATATAATTCGGCAGTGCAGGAGTGACATTATTTTTCCATTTGGAATTGTAATAATTATAATTGATAATATTAAAATTGTCATCCTCCGTAAGCAAATCCAAAATCTGTTTAATGGCGGCAATACTCTGCTCTAGTTTATAACCGGTCATTGTTGAAGATGTACACAGAACAAACACAATATTCCGTGGAAACGTCTCATCGCTACCGGCTTCATTGGCGGGTCGTACAAAGAGTGCAAAATGCCCGCCCAAAGAGTCATCAACTGAAGAATAAAGATCCACTCCTAATTCCGTGTTTTCCACCGCATAACTGAAAACCAGATTGCTGGCAATAAAGGCCTGGGGTTGGCGATAACGGAGAACCAGATGTTGATCGTCTTCGGTTAAAACCTGATAGTCCGGATGAGAAGGAATATCATAATCAAGAATATTTCGGTGGGTATTAACATCGAAGGTGAATTCCAAATGATCGAGCGGGTAATTCACAAAATCCTTCGTGTCAAGCGGGTATTTATAGCTGCAAACACCTTGATGGAAATTCAATAGACTTATATAATGCAATTCGATTTTTTGAATGGCCCTAGGAGCAATCTTTTTTAACTGCATCTTTAGACCGTTTCTGCCAATATAATTATTGACCTGCGCTGCAACACCACCTTCTCCCGTTCCGGGATTAGTGGACTGTTGCTGAACTTTCAGAATTGCTTTAAAAACGGTATCATTCCGGGTATACAGTAGCTGATGGGACCGGGCATCTTCAGGCAGGGGAAAAGAGTATACAGCATCCACTTCCTTGTCCCATTCGTTGACAAATTCCTGATATACTGTCGTTTTTGCCATTAATCCATCGATCTGAACAGTTACCTCGGTTACTCGGTTCCGCAGAAAATCAGCAGGATAATCTTCGTCATTGGGCATTAACAGACCATCGCCAAATACCAAGTGACAAAAACAAAGAATAAGCAATATGAATTCGATAAAATGTATTCTGATCTTCATAATATTATCCCCTGTTTCTATTTAGTATAAATAATTTTTTCAACCGGAAGAACATCCGGATTATCACGGTCTGTCATCATCTCAGCCCGAATAAAATAAATACCATTGCTAACCAAAGCACCCTGTTTATTGCGAGCATCCCAGATTAAGTTGACCAATGGCTGACCATTGGACACCTCAAAGTGTTGAACCTCCTGACCTAATAAATTAAATATTCCAATATTAATTTCTGACCGGGCCGGGTTCATAATCTGAATATGTGTGATTGGATTGAAGGGATTGGGATAGCAATTTAATGTCGGATCAATCGCATATTTACGCAAAGCGGCCGCCGGTGTAAAATTGATAATATCATACCCTCCAAGTCCGGCATAATGGATTTCAAGTTTAATCTCATGACTGCTGCCGGTAACCGCACCCGAAGTGTACCCGATCCTATATTTGCTGCTGCCCTGTAAATTGGAAATCTCAAGCAGAATATCCCTGAAATTCCCATAGATATCAAAATATTTCCCGCCGGTTACATTGACAATTGGATCATAGAATTCCGTTTGGAAACCGGTACTTCCAATACAGTGCGTCACAATACTTTTTGCCAGTAATTCATTAACGACTTCCTGCACAACAAGGTTGGTCACAGCATCGTTGATATGATAACTGTAATCCGTAATCCAAATAAAAATCCGTTTGGCCGCCGGCCGGAAATCAAACTGGGCTGCACGCATTAAGGCATCAAGCGAATTTTCGGGGCCGTCTCCACCGCCATGGGCATATTGTGCGCCAATATATCCCTGGAACAACGTGACATCACTGGTAAAATCATACACATTTTCAATATTATCCAAAAAAGTAACCATGCCCAGGCGGAAATCGACTCCCCGATAATTCAGACTATCGCTAAACTCGACAATATTGTTCTTTACGTCATTAATTTCATTACCCATACTACCGGTCACGTCGAGTACAAAGACGATATCCGCTTCATCGACGCCTCCGGTCGTATCTTTTCCAAACGTAAAATCCCTGATCCGGTTCTGATCTTCATAGAGGAATATGTTCTCTTTTCGTAATTGGGTCAATAGTTGGCTGGATTGTTGAATTTCGGATTTGAAAATCAGATTTGTCTCCGGAAAATTGTCAATCATAATTGTGTCAATTGTAACTACTAATCCTGTATCTGAAAATGGTGATGCCGGAATAAGTATGTTCTGAAATATTTCATCCAGGATTTCGCCGCTACGATTCAGCGACAGGCTAAGTGGTAAAACAGTATTTTCATAGAA
>CAZAKB010000102.1:0-3208 GCA_964485475.1 uncultured bacterium | reverse complement strand
TTTCGCCGCTACGATTCAGCGACAGGCTAAGTGGTAAAACAGTATTTTCATAGAACTCAGGGATATATAACTCCGCTTCAATAAAGTAGCTTTCATATGCGTCTATCCCGAAAATGTCATCGGTCTGCCACTCATCATAATAATTACTTCCGGAAAGCAATGTGGATAATCCGGATATCGCTGAGTTACTATTATTATATATGTTCAGGAGCGGCGTAAATGATCGGGGAAACAACAGGTTATTTTCAATGGAAGCGATTTGCGGTAAATTTCCCCGTATAAATGGGCCAACCGGAAAATCAGGCTGTAATAAGCTAAACTTTAATTGGCATTGAAATTCATCCGAAGGTCCAATACTCATTTCATTCCAGATATATTCGATAGCCAAATCGTATATTTCCACTGAAGAATTTTCATCCTGAAAGTAGATATCGTACCAATTATCAATATTTACCCGATCCGGTAGTCGATTTAATGTTTCCAATTTCGTGTTCAAACCAAAAGGGTACATTTTTCGTTCATTGATATAAAGCGGGGTTTCAAGATTTGATACATATGAAGTATCATTGGAAATATTATTGCCGTTTAGAACCACGTAGCCGTCCCCCCATTGCCCTAGTGCCGGATCAATGACAATACCTGCACCGAACTGATGCGCAACATTATCCAGATTTTGGAACGTACATCGTATCTCTATGGTTTCCCCGTTTTGCTGTTGAATAAGATCAAACTTCATTTCCAACAACAACGGATCTATAGTAATCAAGCGTAGTGTATCTCCAATGATGAGTAACTCCGTCGATTTATTATAAAAAAACCGTTCAGGGTGATAGATAATTCCATCGATGGAAAAATAGATATAAGACGTCATTGCATAGGGATGACCAAAGGTTATCTGACAATTATTATCCAATTGTCCTGCCGTAATGCCGTTTGTAGTCCCAATCGTAAAATATCCATCCACCAGCATGGACATTTCGGTAACAGAATTACTCAGTAATAAATAATCCGTATTTGACAAACTGGTTTTGGCGAATGATGCGGGCATTCCTTTCACATTATCGATTGATATATCGAAGTCCATTTTATCAAATCCACTGACCGAAGAAATTAGAAATAACATGAGTAAAAATGCACTTTTTTTCATTTTTCTAACCCCCCCTTTTAATTTGAGGTTTTTATATTTTCTATCTGAAATAATGTTAATAATAATTTGATTAAGAATCAAATATAAAAAATAATCCATCTACGCTTACTTTAAACCCAATTTCTGATTATTACAAAGCAGGTCAATCGCTTCCCGAATTCTCCGATTCCTGGTATCCGGTTTTTTTGCCATTTGAATCCAAAGTAGGTAACGCTTCTGGTAGGAAAGAGTTAATTGTTCAAAAAAGGATTTCGCTTTATGATTGTGATCCAGGGCATTCTGAAATTCCGAAACCATTTCCACATTGATTTCGGGCATACCTGTTATATTCCATTTTCCGGCTTTTTTAGCGGCATGAATCACTTTGCGGCCAGCATCGGTCATTAATCTGGCCTTTTCCAATTTCAAGACCCGTTTTTTATTCAGTTCAGACCAGGCGCTACCGGGCCTTCGGGGAATTACTTTTCGGGCATAACGCTCTTCATCCAGCTTTTTAATGATGCTGTCGATCCACCCGAAACAGAGTGCTTCCTCAACAAAATCCTCGTAATCCAGAGTCGGTATATTGCTGTGCTTTTTATAAAATACCGCCCAAACCCCCGGTGAACTGTGATAATTCTTTTTAAGCCATTTCCGCCATTCCAAACGATTTATTATGGTAATTTCGTCCATTCTATTTCCCTGTTTTCTATTAAACAGAATGAATATTTTTTAAAAATAATACTAATCCGATGAGAATCAATAATATATTTACGATATAGTTGAATCGGTCACCGGAAATACGTTTATGAATGAAATCTCCCAAAAGCAATGCAACCAGAACAACCGGCAATAGAAGAAGGTACAATTTTAACACCTCGCTTGTCCACAGACCTGCCAATCCATGTCCAATCAATATTGAAAACCCGGTAAACAGAAAATACCCCTGCAGTGTATTCCTGAATGTCTCAGGAGGCCACTGTTTCAACTTTCCGTATATCACAACTAATGGGCCATTGGTATTATAGGCACCTCCCAGAATACCAGCCAGAAATCCGGTGATCAATGAAATTATCCCGTGCTTATCGACCAACTTTAGAGAAGGTTTGGCAATATTGTATCCACTAAACATTACAATACAGGCTCCGAGGATTAGCTTTGCCCAATTATCAGAAATGCCCTTTAAAAAAAACAACCCAAAAGGAATTCCAATCAGTGAAGATAATACCAGTCGCCAGGTAATATGGAAATCGATATATTGGTGATCTTTAACAACGATTATCAGTGAAATGGTTACGGCAATAAATGCGACCAAGGGAGTAGCCAACTGCAAACCAATTATCATCGACAGAAGTGGCATGGCAATGACCGCATCGCCAAAGCCAAAAGCCGAACGGACAAATGTGGATATAAAAAGAATTATTCCAATCAGAATACAAATATGGTCAAAACCGATATTCATCTGATCATTGTCATCCGGGGAAAATATTAATGTACATGACCGTGGTCCAGCTCTTCGGAACTGGCTGTGCGGATATCAACTATTTCGGTTTCAAAATTGAGTACTTTACCGGCCAACGGGTGATTCATATCAATCACCACATCCGAATCGGTAAAGGATTTTATCAGCACTTCAAATTGCTGACCCTGCTCATTGCGGCCAGTCAGTGACATGCCTTCTTTTATTTCAAGATCAGGTGGTAATTGGTCACGACTGACTGTTTGCGTGAGTTGCTCATTGACCAGTCCGTATCCTTCTTCGGGTTGAACCGTTACCGATTTTTTGTCACCTGTTTTCAGCGATAGAAGTTCTTTTTCCAAACCCGGAATAATCATTCCATGTCCGTAAATGAACTGCAATGGTTCTCTGCCCTCAGACGAATCAATAACATCACCGGTATCAATGGTCAATGTATAGTGCATGGATACGACCATGTCCTGTGCAATCTGCATAGCGTTTCTCCTTTGGTTTCGCCAAACATGATCAGACCCAAAGGAACCTGTGCCACCGGAAATCACCATATTCAGCAATATGCATTACTTTTCCAAACAACGGCGAAATATAGGATAATTTCCCTCTTT
>CAZAKB010000101.1:0-10861 GCA_964485475.1 uncultured bacterium | reverse complement strand
GCTATCACCCGGTGGATTCCAGTGAAATGGCATTTAAAATCTGCACAATTCAGGCTCTTCGGGAAGTAATCAATAAAGCTATTCCTCAACTGTTAGAACCAGTAATGAAAATCGAAATCAATACGCCCGATGAATATATGGGTGATGCGATCGGCGATGTGACCCGACGTCGGGGAAAAATTGAAAACATGCGCCGTCACCGTAAAGGATCACAAAAATTGACAGGAACTGTTCCATTGATGGAAATGTTTGGTTATGCATCGGCATTGCGGACAATATCCAGTGGGCGGGCTGCTTTTTCGATGGAGTTTTTAAATTACGCACCGTTGCCACGATCAATCGAGGAAGAGGTTGTGGCGGAAGTAAGGGCAAAAAAAGCCGCGAAGAAATAACGAATAGAAATTCCCTCGTAGAGACTCCTGAGGAATAAGTACCTCCAATGGAGTCCTTCGTGACCCGATGGAGGGGATTAATTGGAATTTGGTTTGCATTTTTAATCCAAATATTTAACGTAAAAGAAGCAGTTTCCTTGTTTTAGTAAAAACCTTATCATCTGAAGATGCAACGATTCTATATAAATACATTCCACTTGAAACATTATTTCCATAGTTATCTTTGGCATCCCATAAAATATTATAGTGCTTTGCTTGCTGATCTTGATTAACAAGTGTTACGACTTCTCGACCTATCAAGTCATAAATTTTTATGTTTACATGGCTTTGTTTCGGAATACCATAAAGGATATTTGTAACGGGATTAAAGGGATTGGGGTAATTTTGTTTCAGAGAATACTCTTTGGGTAATTGGCTCATTAGATATTCAATCCCTGTAACAGGGCTCACAATTACAATAAGAGAATCATAAACAGTGAATTCTCCATCGGAAACACTCAGAACAACAGTATCTTGACCCGACAAATTTTCCTCTACCCAAAATATTGCAGTTTTCATTGTATCGTTTATATGACAAAGGATAAAATTACTGCGAATATAAGACCAGTTTAAAGTTGAATCGGGATTGTCAATATCAAAAGCCAATTCCGCTAATAGAAGCGTATCGCGAACATTTGAATAAAACAATATGGAATCCGGCATTAACTCTGTGAAATAAGGCGGATCGTTTACCGGACGGACAGTAATAACAAAGGAAGCCTCATCAGAAAATTCGCCATCACTTACTTTTGCAAATAAAGTGTCTTTACCGAACCAATCTATTTGAGAACTTAGGGTAATGGAATCTTCATTCATTGTAACATATACATAGTCTGTATCGGAAAACGACCAAGTAAGGGAACTATCGGCATTGTCGGGATCATAAACGAAATCATAAAAGTATGATATGGCAAATTTCAATTGCTCATCTTCATCGAAACTTGTATCGGGTATTGTAGAAATTATTGGCGGGTCATTAACAAATATCACTGTTAAAATCACTGTTAAAGTATCGTTTAATTCACCATCGCTGGCTATTACAATAAAAGATGTGTCTTGCATCCCTTCAGACGGAATGCCATATACCGAATCTACATCTGAAGACAACCAGCATGGCAAATCGTCAAAAGAAAAAGTAATAGAAGAATCTTCAATATCACTTGCTGTAGCAAGATATTTAAAGTGTATGTCCTCAGTAGCAAATACGCTGTCGGCAGAAGTAATAACCGGCGCATCGTTTACCGGATTAACTATTATTCTCCATGAAGTAGTATCGCTTAAACTCTCATCACTAACAATTACCTGTATTGTATCGGTTCCATTCCAATCTGCTTGAGCGGTTAATAGTATGGAATCTTCGGTAGTAGTGATATTTATGTACTCTGTGTTACTGAATGCGATAGTTAAAGCACTATCAGCGTTATCAGGATCGTCAACGTACGTATAGAAATAAGAGAGAGCAACAGTTAACCGATCATCTTCATCAAAACTTGTATCGGGAATCGGAGATAAAACCGGAGGATCATTTACCGGATTTATTGTGATGCGCATGGTATCAGTATCAGCAGCGCCGCAGGTATCGTTTACAGTGAACAAGAAGGGAACGTTCTCTACAAAGTAATCATCAGTGGCTGAAAAAGTTAAAATATGCGTCATCGGATCAATGACGACTTTAATACTGCCTTCCTCTGACGCTATTCCAGAAGTTTGACTGTCTGCCTTTGAGGTGATTGAACTTCCTCTGAATTTGTTAGTAAGGGGTATTCCTTTCGACTTAATATTGGCTGATTTCTTCGATACATATCTATTTGCCACTTGATAAAATTTTGTTAAAACATCACTATTTTGACCTGCACTCAACAATAAACCATCTCCGTCAATAAGAGAAACGTCCCAGATTAAAGACGAACTGGGATCATCAACATCAACTACGTAATTATCCAAATCTAAACTAAGGGAATCATCTTCTACAAAGGATGTATCCGGTATATCGGAAATAACCGGCACGTCGTTCACCGGATTAACAGTAACTATTAAATTTGTCGTATCAGAAAGTTCTCCATCTGTGACAATTACTTTTAAAATATCCTTACCATACCAGTTTAATGGAGATGAAAAAACAACTTTATTGACAGAAATCAATGTAAATACAGAGTCATTTCCTTCAATGTTCCACACAAGCGCTGAATCTGCATCGTCTATATCTTCCACATAATCAAACCAATCTGATAAAGGATGTTCAAAGGTGGTATCCTCATCAAATGACGTATCGGGTAAAGGTGAAGTGAACATGGGCGGATCGTTCACATTTTCAACAGTTAGAGTATAAGTCTTCACATCTATAGCGTTGCTGTCGTCAGTTACAACTACGGTTACTATCGCCCCAACATCATCATTATCCGGTAGCCAACTGATCTCACCGGTAGAACTGTTAATGGACATGCCGTCAGGATAGACCGTTAAATTATATGTCAGGTGATCTCCGTAAACCATATCAACATCTGTGGCTTCAACAGTAAAACTATATTCCTGGTCTTCTGTTGCGTTTGGAAGTTCTGTTGTTGTAATCTCTGGTGCATCGTTCACCGGATTAACTATTATTCTCCATGAAGTAGTATCGCTTAAACTTCCATCGCTAACAATAACCCCTATTGTGTCAATTCCATTCCAGTTTGTTTGAGAATATAATAGTAAAGAATCTCCGGAAGCACTGGCATTGATATAATCGGTGCCATTAAACACAAAAGATAAGGTGCTATCGGCATTGTCAGGATCGTCAACGTACGTACAGAAATAAGAGAGAGCAACAGTTAATCGATTATCTTCATTGAAACTTGTATCGGGAATCTCGGAAAAAACCGGAGTATCGTTGCTATTGACAACTTCCAGATTAAATTTTGTGTTTACCATCGCTGAAGAATCATCTGTCGCTTTTACTTTAATGATTATTTTCCCTACATCATCATTTGAGGGAATACCACTAAAGGTTCTTGGTAAAGACGCTTCAAAACGTAACCATCCCGGCAAATCACTATCATCGGACAGGGTAGCGCTGTATCTCAAACTGTCTCCAAAATCTACATCATTAAAAACAGAGTCACCAAATGTAAATGTAAATAAGGCATCCTCATAGGTTGACTGATCCGGAATTAGAAAGGCTACAGCCGGAGTATCATTGGTATTATGCACAATCATTGTAAAATTCTTTTCATCTGTGGCGCTGCTATCATCTGTAACTAATACCGTTATGGTTGTATCTCCTACATTATCATTATCCGGTAACCAATTTATTTCTCCTGTCTTTCTGTTAATGGTCATACCTTGTGGATATACAGATAATCTATATATCATATGATCTCCATAGGGTAAATCAATGTCTGTGGCTCCTATAATAAAAATATATCCCTGATCCTCAACAGCATCATCTATCAATGCGGTGACTATTACCGGAGCATCATTGGTATTATTGATGTGTAATGAGTAGATCTTTGTATCCGTAGCGCTACTGTCATCGGTTACCACTACCGTAACCGTCGTATCACCCACATCACTATTGTCAGGCAGCCAACTGATTATACCTGTTGTACTATTTATGGTCATGCCAGCAGGTTTAACAGATAAACTATAGGATAAATGATCACCGTAAACCCAATCCGCATCTGTGGCTTCAATAGTAATATTGTAGGCCTGATCTTCTATTGGATTAGAAAGTTCTGTCGTCGTTATCTCGGGCGCATCGTTGATTGGCTTAACGATTATTTTCCACGAAGTAGTATCGCTTAAACTTCCATCACTGACAACGACATCCAAAGTATCAATACCACTCCAATTTACCTGAGCAGATAATTGAACCGAATCTGCTGTAACATTTACATTGATATTATCTTCATCAATAAATATAAACGATAAGGTATTATCCGCATTGTCAGGATCGTCTACAAAATCATAAAAATAGGAAATAGCGATTGATAATGGCTCATCTTCATTAATGCTTTTATCGGGTATTGTGGAAAAAACCGGGGGATCATTGACATTTCCTATAGTTAATGTATATGACTGTGTATCCGTAGCACTGCTGTCATCAGATATTAATACCGTAATAGTCGTATCACCTACGTCTTCATTATCCGGTAACCAACTTATTATACCAGTCGTGCTGTTAATGGTCATCCCTTCAGGATAAACCGATAAACTATAGATCAGGTGATCTCCGTAAACCAAGTCAGCGTCTGTGGCTTCAACCGTGAAACTGTAGGCCTGGTCTTCAGTGGCGCTGGGAAGTTCAGTCGTTGTTATCACAGGAGCATCGTTGACAGGCTTGACAGTTATCTTCCATGATGTCGTATTGCTTAGACTGCCATCGCTTACAATGACCTCTAAAGTATCAGAACCATTCCAATCTAACGGTGAAGATAAATGAACCGAATCGGCTGAAGTGCTCACAATAACATTATCCTGACCGATAAATGTAAAAGCCAGAGCGTTATCTGAATTATCCGGATCATTCACATAATCGTAAAAATAGGAAATAGCGATCGATAATGGCCCATCTTCATTAATGCTTTTATCCGGAATCTCAGTGAAAACCGGCGGATCATTTACATTAGATATTGTCAGAGTAAAAGATTGTGTATCCGTTGCGCTACTGTCATCCGTCACCACTACCGTCACCGTCGTATCGCCCACATCATTATTGTCAGGCAGCCAATTGATCTCACCGCTATAACTGTTAATGGACATGCCGTCAGGATAGACCGTTAAACTGTAGTTAAGGTGATCGCCGTAAACCATATCAACGTCTGTAGCTTCAATGGTAAAACTATATTCCTGGTCTTCTGTGGCGTTGGGAAGTTCATTTGTTGTTATCTCTGGTGCATCGTTTACTGGTAATACAGTAATAGTAAGACTATCAATAGTCTGAAATCCCCAGGGGTCTGTACAAATAAAACCAATTTTTTCAGATCCATTCCAGTTTTCAACTGGAATAAAACGGGCTTCGTGACTGTTCATATTTATATTTACAACAATATTATCTGAACTATTTGAGGAAACATTCAATAGACTATCATTGTCATCTGAATCAGATATAAAATCGTTTACATTTAAAAATAAAGTGTCGTCTTCGGAGACAGAAGTATCAATTAGTTCCATTTGAGGATGACTGTTCAGCGCAAAACTCGTATCTGCCCAATTGCTCCAAAATGTACCGTTTTTTACACGGGCTCTAACATAATATGTTAAATCTTTATTTAAAGCGTCCCCCGCGTAAACTACAAAGGCATCAGACGAACTAATTTCCCCAGTATCCCAAATTTCCGTTATCGTCCAATTAGTATCTAAACCTACTTGCACCTGATAACCCGATTGAGGGCTTGAAAGAGGGTCTGAATATGTCCAGCTGACTAAAGGAGTTGAATCCAAAATATGAAAAATGTCATTCGTACCGCCTACATCTATATTGGTTATATCAGGCGGTGGTGTCTGGGCAACGATGAATGAATAATGTTTTGCAGGATCAGTTTTTGAGACAATCTTTATCTCATCTCCAACATTAGCACCGATAATATCATTGATGTTATCGGTCGATCCTTGGACACTTGCCGTTACTCTGAAAATCCCTGTACTATCTCCAGATTCAACCAGTGTAGCAATTACCGTATCTTGCAATGACAGATTTGTAATATATACTGGTGTTAAATCTGGACAATATGAGTTAATATCAATAGCTTCAAGTTGGATAAATAAATCTGACCCTATATAAACGCTATCAGTCAAACCTTGATCATAGTTAAAATCTTCTTTTAAGGAAATAAGGTTTATATTATTTGGTAATCCAGGTAATGTGTCTGAAGGTGAATTTAGAAATGGTACGAAATCAACAAATCCTAAGCCAAAATCATCATAGAAATCATAAATCATATTGTTCGCTATATAAGTTGAATCTTTACTGAAAAAAAAGTTCTTTGTAAAATCCCAATGACCAGAATCTTGTGTAAGTTTTATGCCATAACCGTTATTATTAAAAAACGTATTATTGTTACCATGTATTTTACCTTCAAGTACTGGTCCAGAACCATTTCCGTAAAAATAATTACTATATATATTTACAGTAAAATCTCCTAAAGGAAATGATACCGCTTGGCCCATATCATAAGAATAATTTCCAACGAACGTATTATTAATAATGGTAGTATTTCCATTAATATAAATTGCACCTCCACCATGACTAGGTATTGACCCAGGTGTTCCATATAACTCAGCATAGTTATTCTTAAAAAAATTATTTTTAAAGTAACCTGATCCGCTAATTGCACCCCCCATAGCCCAACGTGATGCTCTAACATAATTTTCAATAAAAGTGCAATTCACTATCGTACCACCATCGCTAATTGCACCTCCTCTCGAACTATCACCACCAGGAACTTTATTGCCTAAGAATGTGGAATTTTGAATAATATTACTTCCGCTTATACCTCCTCCCTGTCCGTTTAAGCCAGCTTCATTATCTATAAAATTACAATTATTAATTATGTTGTTATTTCCATATAGTGCTCCCCCCGAACCACTACGATTTTTGATAAAATCACAATCTTCTATTTCTAAACTTCCGCCGTATATCGCACCTCCACGATTATTGCTATAATTAGCTTGGTTATTAGAAAATACGCAATTAATAATTTTCCCTGATAGTCCTGTAAAATATATTGCACCGCCTTTGCCGTATCCAGAGCAGTAATTATTTTTAAAAATACAATTATTTACTATTATAGTACCTTCACATGCGATTGCACCTCCAAGAGAATTTCTTGAATTACTAACATTATTTGAATAAAAAATCACATCTTTAACAACAAGATTGTTCAGGGAGTAAATTGCTCCACCATATTGATCATAAAGTCCTAACTTTCCACTTGTGTTATTTGAGAATCTTGAATTCTCTATATATAAATTAACTTCTGAAAATATTGCACCACCATTTCCAACATTTGAACCTCCAAATTCGATTACACAATATTTAAAGATACTCCCACTAATATAAGTTGAATCATTAATTATAATAGAACCTGAAGCCGTATTTGAAAATTTGATGTTTCTCCAAGGGTGTGAATCAGGCATATCGCTATTTGCTGTAAATAGAATACTGTCGCTTTCTGTACCAACTGCAATTAATTCTCCGTCAATCTGCAGATATTTATCTTCACTAAACTTAATGACAACACCTGGCCCTATTGTAAGGGTAACGCCACTCCAGACTAATATATCATCGGTTACAATATATGGGCTGCCAGCAGAGTCCCAGGTTGTGTTTGAATTGATTAATCCGCTTATTTCAGTTTGTGCGAATGCAAAAGAAAAGACTATTAAAATTGAAAATGACAATCGTGAAATGATTTTTAAGTAAGCCATCATATCCTCATTATTTGGAGTCTCAAATGTTGATAATATTTGTAATTATTATGTTTGAAAAATGCGGGGTAAACCATTGTGTCCTTTTTATTGTGTCGTGCATTTCAAGATAATGGTGATTAACGATAGTCTTAGAAATCTTGTTTCATAGATTACCTGAGGACAAGATGGAACGATTGGACATCATTTTACTATCTTAATCTGAAAATTGACAAATCGTATTCAGTATCTGTTAGGGACGATGTTATCTTAATACTACCATTATTAAAAGAAATTTCATTTAAATGATTATTTGAAATAAAACCTCCTTCAATATCAGATAACTCTCCAGATTGTATTCTTCGAGAAAGTTGCCCTGCAATATATTTAGCAAGAGAATTAGATTCTCCTATTCCTTTACCTCCAATAGCGAGACCTGTTTCTCTATAGTCAGCGGGATATCGAGAAGCATATTCAATTGCTATCTGATAGGGGGAAAGAAATGGTCGCCCCAAATGATGGCCTTCTCGATAATAGACTACTTCTTGAAGGATTTCACGGATACGTTCTTCGAATCTTAGATTATTCCATTGAGACATTTTCTAACTCCTCTTTTAATATTTTAATGACGGAAGAAGTCACAAGCAGGAAGGGAGTTAAATCGTTTTTATGAGATATGAACATCAATTAATCCAAAATATCGCGAATAAAATAAGAACGCCACCCATTCCTGTCTATTGCATTGACTTGTCAGGTCACTTTGTTTAAATATGAAATACTTCTTTAACCCAATCATCTTCTTCATCAAAAGGGCCACGGATTGATTTGTATGCACCTCGACTTGGTACTTGTCTTTCCAATCCCTTTACAAACCAATCAATGTATACTCTTTTATCTTCATTGTCTATTTCCTTTACAACTCCCAAGGCGCGAATAGCGATATTTGGAGAACCTTTCCCAAGCATCCTTTTTATTGCAATTCTATCTCCTGGCTTTATTTGATCTCGTAGTTTTGCTTGTGCGGGCTGATCTTTATCATCATGGCCAAGAAACCAATAACCTCTTCTTACGAACTTTTCAGATTGGTCATCTTGACCTCCCCACATCGCACCAACAACCCAATAATTTGGCATTTCACTATCTCCTTTATTTGTCTAACGTTTTTTTTTATGCTTAACATTTCATTCATCTTAAGGTTTCTCTATAGACAAACTTTTAAACCAATTTTGTGGATTTTTGCTCATTGTAAGTCTATTTTAATCATTTATTATCCGATCTTCAAGTTTTAATGAAAGTACCTCTTTATATAGGTTGTTTTATTTTAAATTGGTTGGCAGGTTACACAGTAGCATAGACACTTCCCGGATCGCGAAAATGCCCCAGCCAACGATAAAACTCCGCTATCGATGCTTGTCTGTACCCTTCGATCCATCTCATCTTGCCTTCGGATATTGAAAATGATCCTCCCGATATTGAAACAGACCCTTCGGATATTAACATTCAAGCTCCGGAGCTTGAAAGAGAAGCTCGAAAGCTTGTTTTTTAACCTTTCGACCTTGTAAAACAAGCTCGCGACCTTGATTTTCAATCTCGGGACATCGATTTTTAATCTCCGAACCATGAAATCACTCCAAAATGCACCTGCCAGGTCTTTCGTAATACCCAGTATAAACCCGGATCAGAACACGTAAATCTGGCAGGTGCATGATTCATTTGACTTTTAGGTTGTAGTAGTACTTTTTTTACCGGTTTTGACGAAGAAAACCTTCAGGTCGTCCATAATCGCCTGCATCCCAGGGACATTGGCTTTCGCCAGTTCCTTGATATGACCGTAGATTTTCAGACAGGCTTGATAGGCTTCGCTGCTGCACAGGGTAATCGTATCGGCGAGCGGTCCTCTTATCTGATCCATAATATTGAATATTTCAGTCAGGGCGTTGCTTGCCGCGACATCAATCTTCAGTTCATCAAGCGACACATAAGAGGGCACAATCTCCGGATTCGTATCGGTATGCCCTACCATTTTGTTCACAAAGGGCATAAGACGGGTATTAGCCTTGGGCAAGGCTTTCTTCTGATCGGCGGATAAAGCGACCACGATTGTTCCCAGTTTCGTTCCCAACTGGGTTGCCAGGTCGCGAATCTCCGCCCATGTCTCTGTCGGGACATTGATTGATACTAAATTTTCACCAGCCATCCTTTTTTCCTTTCAATATTTAGGTTAAACAAAAACATAAAAATTCCTCAGAGGGATTCCATCTCTTGCGGAACAAATCCCAAATCCCAAAATCCAATGAATGTCCAAATGTCCAATTATCAATAACCGAAACGTTTGAAGTTTCGATATGTTTGTTTCGGACATTGGATCTTCGGTAATTGATGTTTGTTTGGAATTTGCTCCGTCAGGAGTCCCTGTTGGGAGAGTTTGGAGATTGGAATTTTTCCTAAAGTGGGTGTAAATAGAGTGAATCTTATCGTTCACGGTATTTGCGTTATTAATTGTGATATTTTTTCCGACCTCTTTTGGGTCGGCTTTCCGGAGTCTGTTCCAACCCGGGGCAGCTTGCCGATTCATGTCGTGCCTCTCTATAAAATTGAGTTTATATATTAGGTTCACGTTTAAATCGTATCGTATTATTGAGAAAAAGCGCCTTCCCGTTTTTGAGTGGGAAGTCATACTTTTGAAGAATCATTAACCGGAGAGATTAATAAATCTTCACTGCCCCATCTATTAAAGAACAAACTGATTTTATTGATTACGATTGCCAAAGTCAAATAGTTTTTGCTTTTGACAGCAGAAGTCAAAGAGGGGCACAAAGATTATTGTGTTGCCTCGTTCTCGGGCTCTGCTCCGTAACAGGGATTAAATTATGCTCCTTTACTAAAAATTATCGGAGAAGAGGTTGTTGCTGAAGTAAGAGCGAAAAAGGCCGCGAAAAACTAGAAACTGGTTCCTTTAAAATCATATAAAAACTCCCAAACAGTTATGTTTGGGAGTTTTTATTTATATACCAAATCATCTACCAGATTCTGGCGATTTCTTC
>CAZAKB010000100.1:5174-11024 GCA_964485475.1 uncultured bacterium | reverse complement strand
TCCAGGACGGATCGAATCAAATCCAGGTAATTACTTAGCAGGCGTGTGATGAGAAAATTTTCCCGAACATGCTCTTTTGCATTATATCCCAATTTCTCGGCCAGCTTTTTATCCTTCATGAGCTGTATAATCCGTTCGGCAAAGCCCTCTTCATCGTTGGGTTCACAAAGAAAACCGGTTTCACCGTCGATGACCTGAAGTGGAATGCCTCCGACATTCGAAGCAACCACTGCGGTCTGTTTCCAAAGCGCTTCGGCAACAACCAGTCCAAATCCTTCCCGAATGGATTTCTGAATAATGACATCTGAGAAACGTTGCAGGGAATTTACGAGAATATTATTTTCTGAGGTAATCAGAATAACATCGCCGGACTCAATCAAATGGTTAGCGGAGCGAAGGACTTTCTGGTATATTATCACACCTTCGGGGTCATCGGATGCCATCCCTCCACATAAAACCAGGCGACAATCGATCTGTTTTTTGACCTTTTTAAAAACCCGGATAACTCCCTCGGGGTCTTTCCATTTATCAAACCGTGAAATCTGGGTAATAATAGGTTTATCCGTCGGGATTTTAAATTTATTCAGATACTTTTTTATAATTTCGCCAGACAGATCCATGTTTTTAGGAGTCAATGGATCAATTACCGGTGGAATGATATTCTGCTTCACAAAGATATCATCTTTTTTATAATTCTTATGAGACACTATAGCCTGGTCATATTTCAGGATAAACTTTTTTAGAAAATCCCATAATTTTTTATCCGGATTGGTAATGTCAATGTGGCAACGCCAGATCCAGGGCTGTTGCTTTGTGTAGTGCATAATCAATGGCAGTGGCTGTGGATCATGAATAATGACACAATCATGGTCCAGGTGTGTATAAACCGCGAATTCCTCACTGGCCCGGATATATATTTCCTTTTTCATTTCGGTTAGATGAATTGAATCGCCCTGTAGGGCGTTATGGAATTTTTTAGTGATTGAGAACAGATCGGGATTTCCCCGAAGGATTCGCCAACCGGTATTGAGACCGACATCATTCATCAAAGGGACAAGACTATTCAAAATTTCGGCAACTCCGCCACCCATATAAGTGGAGTTCAGGTGAACAACATTTTTTCCATACAGTGTTCGGGCTTGCTGAAATATTCCGGTAATAATTTTATCTCCGACGATATTGCGATAGTCAACTAGTTTAATCATTTTATATCTCCTGCTAATTTATTATTTGGTATTGTATTTGTTTTTATGTTATTTGAGATAAGAGATTCGAAAGGATTTTGGGGACATTAAAAACAAATTTTCTTTAGTTCTTTTCCTAGCTGGAAGTCTTATCAGAATCTTCCTGAACTAATGTTTTAAGTAGATTTCTGACTTCTTCAGGTGTTTTTACTCTATATTTAGCGGCAGTTGTACCAATACCAACTTTAATAGTATAATGATCATTCAACTCTGTAAATATATCTTCATCGGTTCTATCGTCTCCGATTGCCATGATAAAATCCGGATTAATTCGGTTTACCCATACGGATACCGCCCGCCCTTTATTGATCCCGTAGTTTTTTACTTCAACGATCATATTTCCTTCTAAGACCTGCAACTTAAGTGTTGATGCCATATTCCGTAGTGTCTGGACTAATTCCCGGGCACGGATATTTCCTAATTCTGCAACTGTTTTGCGATAATGCCAGACCAGCGAATAGTCTTTTTCTTCAATAAATGAACCTGGTGTCCGTCTGACATAAAAATCCAGAACCGGCTGGATTTCTCTTTTCCATTCATTTGACATGGATTCAATAAGCTGCCAGGTGCTATTTGTATCTTTAAACCAAGCCCCATGTTCAGCAATAAGATTGATTTTGTCAAGACTGCCCAGCCACTTTTCTAAAGTGTCTTTGTCCCGACCGCTGACAATAACGACTGTATTTTGCATAGAAAGATCAGTAATCAGCTTCAGCAATTGATCATCGGGTGCTACTTTTTGAGGATCTTTTGAAAAATTCACCAGTGTTCCATCGTAGTCCAGAAAAAACAAACGTTTTTTGGCTGATTGATAGTGATCAAATATCTTTCTGATAGTTACCCGGTCAATAGTACTGGCCTCCATCGTCTCCTGGAGTTTTTTAACTTCCCCTAACCTTTCAAAAAAATCTTCCGCCCAATTGTGATTGGTGTACCGTTCTAACTTTTTCTGCAGGCTGACCAGACGTTCCCGCTGCTCTTCCGCCGGCATATCAAGCGCAGCTTTAATATTAAGAACAATATCATTTATATTATTTGGATTGACAACCAGCGCTTCATTTAGTTCAATTGCTGCACCCGCCAGTTCACTCAGGATCAACACACCGGGCATATTTTGCCGACTGGCAAGATATTCTTTGGCAACCAGGTTCATTCCGTCGCGAAGCGGGGTCACAAGAGCAATATCAGCCAGTTGATAAAAAGCAGCGAGATTATTGAAATTAAAACTGCGGTAAAAATAGTGAACCGGTATCCAGCTGATCGTATTGTATTGACCGTTGATAGAGCCAACTTCGCGGTCAATCTCTTGTTTAATTTTTTGATATTGCGGTACTTTTATGCGTGATGGAACAACGATAAGAAAAAGAGAAACCTGCTCTTTGTATTGGGGATATTTCTCGAGAAAACTGCTAAAAGCCTTTAATCGGTTGACAATTCCTTTTGAATAATCTAAGCGGTCAACCGACAGAATAATCTTACAACTCTCCAATTTACTACGATGCTTTTGTAATAATTTAGCGACATTTGGATTTTGGGCCCCATCGGCGTACATATTATAGTCGATTCCCAGTGGAAACGAATCAACTTTCAGCACCCGCTGCTCAAATACTATTTGATTGGATATGTAACTAATATCCAGCAAATGATTGACGGCGCTAAGAAAGTGCCGGGCATAATCATAAGTGTGAAACCCGATCAGATCTGCTCCTAAAAGACCCCGCAGGATTTCTTCACGCCAGGGCAGTGTTCGATACAGTTCATAGGAGGGAAACGGGATATGGAGAAAGTAGCCAATGCTTATTTTGGACATCTTTTCACGGATAATTCCAGGTAACAACATAAGGTGGTAGTCATGAACCCAGATAATATCATCTTCTGTAATGATGGACTCTAGCTGTCTGAAATATTTTTGGTTCACCTGCTTATAGACTTCCCAGAGATCGTTTTTAAAGTCTGTATATTGCAGAAAATAATGGAATAAAGGCCAAATAGTAATGTTACAAAATCCTTCATAACCTTTTTTAATTTCCTGATTGCTTAGAAATACCGGAATCATCCGTAATTTTTTCAGTTCATCGGTTATTTGTTTTTTTTCTGCATCGGTTTTTACGGCTAAACCGGGCCAACCTATCCAGATACAATTTTCCTTCTTAAAAATAGATGTCAAGCCTGATGCTAATCCACCGACACTGAGAGAAAACTCCAGCCTATCTTTTTTTCGTTTTACAGTTATTGGTAAACGGTTTGAGATGATAAAAATACGTTTGCCTCGGGATTTCATATAAATCCAGCTTATTTTTTAAAGTTAGACATAGCCTGACGTAATATAGATATAATACATGTGAATATCAAATTTGATATCCGATAACGGATATAACTTCGTAATGACGACCTGCATCCAATATCCAATTAGCCCCTTTTCTCATGAATCGGGGTTGTATTTTTTAATAGAAATAGCCTTGTAACGGTTACGGCTCCCGCAAGGCTTTAATATAAACCTCCCGGAGGTTCCAAACCTCCGGGAGGTTTATACAATTATATCAAAAGATCAACAGCACAGAGACAGGTCAGCAGCGCAAAGTCCACCAGTTGCTGAATCTCAACGTACTCGTTAGCAACGTGAAAGGCCTCATCATCGCCAGGCCCCCAGCCAACCGCAATGACATCACAGAGGTTCAGGGTTTTGGCGTAGGTCCCGCCACCCTGTCCGATGGGTTCCGGTACGAATCCCAGCACCTCTTTTGTATTGGCCTGGATCGCGTCCACCAGTTCATTTTTCGGGCTGATGGCATGGGGTTCATTCCACGACATGACCTTGATCTCGAATTTGCCATCTTTAACATTATCGGCACAGCCCTGGAGTTGTGCTATAACGCCGTCTTTGGTCATGCCGGGTACCGAGCGGATGTCAATGTAAATCGTACAAGTCCCGGGGACAATATTCGGCGCGGCGCCGCCGTGAATTTCACCGAGATTTAGTGACGGATGACCGAGAACCGGATGAACGTTATAATCAAACTTCAGTTTTTCGATCTCGTTGACCATTTTGGCCATCATATAAACGGCATTAATGCCCCGCTCCGGTGTGGAACCGTGGGCCTGTTTGCCAATCGCTGTTATTTTAAAGACTGTCCGGCCTTTTTCGGCGATGTCAATGGATTTCATATTTTCGCCGATGTCGGGAATGATCGAATAGGTCGGTGCAATATGCTTTTTTTCCATGAGAAAACCAATTCCGTAGTCGATACCGTCAGGATCTTCGGCTTCTTCATCGGCCAAAGCCGCAATCATTAACTGACCTTCCAGTTCTTTATCGATTTCCAGTTTTTTCAGAACTTCAACGGCTGCCATAATTGAAGCAAGCGGACCTTTATTGTCCAGTGTTCCCCGACCGATCAGCATGCCGTCTTTCTCAATGACATCATAGGGATCGGTGTCCCAACCTTCACCGGCGGGTACGATGTCCATGTGGGCCGGCATCAGCAGGCGTTTACCATTGGCGTCTTTCCCGATTTTCCCGATGACATTGGGACGGCCTTCCATCCGGGCAAATTCTTCATAGGGAATGCCCATTTTATCCAGTTCACGTTTGACGATCTCAGCCACCCGCCACTCTTCACCCCGGATTTTCAGGTAAGGGTGTTCAGGTAGTTTTTCCGAAACCACGTTGACGGTTTTATGTTTACACATTTCAACCGTCAAATCGATCACACGCTTACGAATGTCATCGGAATGATCGTTAAAATATTGCTTAAGAGTTGTTTTCAGATCCATGGTGACTCCCCTGATATTGTGGTTATATAATTCATACTATTGGTGAAGTTAATAGATACAGATGCGGAATTCAATAGCGTTTGTATATTTCTACCGTAGAGATGTTGCATGCAATATCTCTACCTACAAATTTTATTCATAGCGCAGGGATTTTGCCGGATCGGAAATGGCAGCTTTCACGGCATGAAAACTGACCGTAAGTACAGCAATGATCAATGCAATAACCGACGACAGCAGAAAAACCCACCATCCCATTGAAATCCGATAGACATAATCCTGCAGCCAGTTTTTCATCAGGAAATAGGCTGCCGGCCAGGCAATGACATTGGCGATAATCACCCATTTGGTAAATTCCCGAATGAGCAATGTTGTAATTCCGGCAACCGATGCTCCTAATACTTTGCGAACACCGATTTCCTTGGTTTTGCGCTCTGCCATAAAACTCGCCAGTCCAAAAAGCCCCAGACAGGCAATCATGATCGCTAATCCGGCAAAAATCGAAAATACCTGTCCGGTGCGCAATTCTGCCCGGTAAAATTCATCATAATGATCATCATAAAAATAGTGTTCGAATGTTTTATCCGGAACAAACTTCTTCCAGGTTTCTTCAATAAAGGCCACTGTTTCCTTGATATTTTCCGGACGAATTCTGATTGAAAGATAATTATGGGCTCCCGGTGCGTTGTAGAAAACAATGGCCCGCATCGGTTCATGGAGCGACATCATATGAACATCTTCGACAACACCCACAATGTCGTGGTATTCAGACTGTTCCAGTGTTGGCCCCATTTGAATCAGCCGCTTTCCACTTTCGGAATCCCAATTCATAACA
>CAZAKB010000100.1:2829-5074 GCA_964485475.1 uncultured bacterium | reverse complement strand
TGCTTGAGTTCATTTTTAAATGCATTAAAATCATCGCCGATAACATCCGCCCGTGTAACAATCAGAAGCTGTTCTTTATTAAATCCAAGGTCTTTGTTCTGCATGAAAAACAGCTGCTGTTTTACAATTAATGTCCCGATAATCAGCGCAATTGAAATGGCAAATTGCAGCACGACCAGTCCGCTCCGGAGTTTTCCACTACTCGTTCCGTGAATAACATTTCCCTTTAACACGTCCACAGGTTGAAACGCCGAGAGATAAAAAGCCGGGTATGATCCGGCAATTACACCGACGACAATTGCCATTAGAACCAGGGCAGCGATCACCGAACCATTAAGAATAGTAAAACTTAATTCTTTGGTAGTTAAATCATTAAATAGCGGCATCGCCAGTTTGACAAGCAAAACGGCGATCAGTATCGCCAGGAAAGTCATGAGAATAGATTCCATTAGAAACTGTCTGATCAGGTCGCGGCGGAAAGAACCAACAGTTTTTCGAATTCCCACCTCTTTTGCACGGTTCGCCGACTTCGCGGTACTGAGATTAATAAAATTAATACAGGCAATCGCCAGAATAAATATCGCAATGACTGAAAATATATAGACGTAACTGATATTACCCATTGGTCCCAGATCATTCCCTACCCGGCTGCGCATGTAAACATTTTTCATTGGTTCGAGATAAAATCCATAGCTGTTTCCGGCTTTCTCAAATTCTTCCAGTGTTACACCTGTCGCCGCCTGGAGTTGCGGACCAGCATACCGGTAGACCAGATCAATGAATTTTTCTGATAATGCTTCGATATCCGAATTCAGTGCTATGCGGATATAGGTCTGATAATTGTTACTGACCCACATATCATTACGGCTGTATTCAATGGATGAAAGTGAAAACAGAAAATCAAACTTTATATGGCTGTTATTAGGTGGATTTTCAACAACTCCCGTCACCTTGTACGGAGTCCCGTCCTCCATTATCATGGACTGGTTCATGGGATTTTCATCACCAAAATATTTTTCCGTCATCTCCTGGGTTAAAACAAGCGTATGTGGTTCGACTAAACAATTTCTGGAATCACCCTGAATTAGTACAAATGAAAATACATCAAAAAATGTCGAATCAACAAAAAGAACTCCGCCTTCATCAAACATCTGGTCACCGCGGCGAATCTGAAATTTCCCGGTTTGATTGATGCGAGTTGCCTGGACGACTTCCGGAAGTTCACGAATCAAAGTGAATGCCATTGGCGCCGGCGATGTCGCGATTTCCAAATCTTCGTTGGCAAAGCGCCCTTTCAATATGACGCGATACAATTCATTGTAATGCTCATGAAATCGGTCAAAATTTATTTCATCATAGACATACATAAAGATCAGCAGACAACAACAGATACCCACCGCCAGGCCGGTAATATTGATGAATGTATAACCTTTATTTCTGATCAGGTTTCGTGTGGTAATTTTCAGATAATTTCGAAACATATCCATCCCCTTATTAATTTCAGACTCTCAGTAAGACCCAATTCCAAAGAGATTGTTGTCAGTCAACATTTATTCCTAACGTGGCAGATTAGAAATTCGCTACGTTTATTGCACCTTTTCAGAAACATTGCATACAACTTTTCACCGCACAACTAATTACCTTTACACTTTCTCAAATCTTCTGTTATATTTTAAGCAATAAATATAATGAAAAGGATACAGATCATGCTATATAAACTCAAAACAATTTTAATCGGGATACTACTAGCAGTAACCGGCTGCTCAATCAACATCAATACCAAGGATTTGAATGTTGTCCCGCTGGAAACGGATATCCCGAAGCAGTCCGCTGTCATTGATAGCTATGATGAATTCTGGAGCGCGATCCAGCACTTTGATTTTGATTATATCAATCGCTATAAAGTCAGTGATGTTGAACGGAATTTCGTACGCGGACTGGAATTGATGTTTGATGGCGATTTTGATGATGCCACAGAATTGTATTCAACACTTTTTATAAATGCTGACGCTAGCCTGATGAAAGAAAACATTTCAACGATTCTTCAGGCTTTGCTCTCCTTTAATTACGAATGGAGCAAGCTGATAGAATTGGACAGCCAGTTACCCGCCGGGTTGGATGAAGAAAATTCGATTGCATTTGCCCGCGCCTTTAATACAATGCCTCCGGAGTGCATCACTTTTCCGGATCAGGCGACTGTCCTGCCAACGGACTTAAGTATCAGTGGCGTCCCGATTATTGAAGT
>CAZAKB010000100.1:0-2729 GCA_964485475.1 uncultured bacterium | reverse complement strand
TATGAACCAAGTCTGCTTAAAGTCGATACTCTTCACGCCAGTCATAGCAAATCAATCGTCGGCGGTGCCGGCGGAGGCCAGATGATCAAACATCTTGAGTTGCCACAACAGGCTTTCGTTTTTGGACAAAACCGTTTGAATTTCGGCAGCATCGATGTTCATGGCGATGGCGAACACTATTTCCTTTTCTTCGATGGTATAATCGGTAGTGATATCGCCAAAAACGGCACTCTAATCCTGGACTTTCAGAATGGAAGATGTGAGTTGAAATTATCGGATAGTGAATAATTAATCCGTTTTATTTTCCTGGATGGAGTTGGCCGGTTTTGCGCGAAATGACATCACAAAAGCAGCCAGAGCAATTAATCCCTGCACCGCCCAGAAAACCACCGCCAGTTTGTGGATTGTTCTGACATCACCCGCAGTTGTCAGGTGGTAATAACTGATTGTGAAGAAAATACAAACAGCCAAACATAGAAAAATTATCAATCGGATTTTTGTCAGTTTTTTTATCATGAATTGACTACCTATCCCCTATCTATTATTCATTTCCAGACAGTTTTTGCCCGACAGATTTCGAATTCACTGTCATTTTGAAAAATACGATGAAGAAATTCAGTATCCTTAAGTTTTCGAGTCTGAACAACAATTTCTTTTTTGTATAGCGCCTCGGCTAAAAAATTGATTTCAATATCACGAACCTTGTGGTGCTTCAGAAATTCCAAATCGATGGATTCAAAAATCCAGTCGATGTACCGGCTATTTGTTACATGTTCGTTCACATCCAGATCCTGGTATCCGACAATCGTCTTCCATTCAGAATCAACAGTTGACAGCGATTCAACCTTGCCGGGTCGTTTAGGAAACATCTGTTTGTCCATTTCGGCAATTTCGTGATCAAAAGCAGAACAGACAAAAACCGGTTTCCTTGAATCGAGATCAATGATACACCAGGATGTTACAGCCCGGCCGAGTTCCTTTTGATTTTTGTCGAAAAACTGAAAATCACGGAAAGCAAATATGGAATCCTTGCCCGATGGCCAGGTTGCAATATTGATTGACTCATCCCAGCCCGGTAAATGGTCGATAGAAATGACCATTCGTGTTAAAACCCAGGCCAGGTTTTTCTTTACCAGACTACTGAAACCAAAACCTAATTGTTCAGCATTTTTCCAGGCCGATTCCTGCATATAACGATTTAAGGCGGAAAAACGCAGCTTCATCGTTAGATCAACTTCATAGGAGTGAATAAAGTATTCATCATTTCTTTGAAAGGAATTGTCCTGCAACTTATTATTCCTTTGTCGTTTGTTGTTTTTTCTTTTTATAGAATTTTGGATATAATTCGGCCATGCAATCGGGACAAATGCCATGACTGAAAACGGCATCTGAATGGCTGGAAATATAACTTTCAACGCCATGCCAGTAGCCATCGTCATCACGAACTTTTTTACAATGTGAACAAATCGGTAACAGACCACTGAGTGTTTTTACCCGTTCCAGAGCCTCTTTTAATTCAATAATCAGTTGCTCACGTTCACGTTCTATTTTCTTTCGCAGTGAAATATCTCTGAGTATTATTAAACGGCCATTAATGTCACCGCTTGACAGACGCAATGGCAGTATACGGATTTCATAGTCGACGCCCTTGGTGGTTTTGATTTCAGTCTGCACGCGAACTGCGTCAATCAGATCCGTATAATTATCTTTGCGTTCTCCAAGGGCATCAATCAGTGAAGAACCAACTAATTTACTTCTGGGAATATCGAATAAATTGACCGCCGGTTCATTTAAATCAATGATGCGGTTGGTATCATCAACAACAAACCATGAATCTTCCAGGGAATCAACAATGGTGGTACGGGCAATCGGAATCAGATCAAGAAACCGATGCTTAATCAGGCTCCATCCGATGGCAATACCGGATAAACTGAAGAAAACGGAGGTTAAATTGAAATCCGGAATCGGTGAAAATCCGGCAATATATATCAAATCAATAGTGAGAGGAACTATACCAGCACCAAGCAATATGATTCCCTGTTTTCGGTACATCTCCCGGGTTGTCGTAATTGAGCGTATTAAGAAATAGAAGCTGATTACGAATAACAAATTCCCATGAACGCTATGAACCCAGAAAAACCAGGGACCGTAATCATTGACTAATATGGGTATCGCTGTTTCAGTATAATCAATAAACGGCTGCAAGCGAAATAGATGATGCCAATGGTTGGTCCAGATGATGACATTTGTCAGGATTGGAGGGCCGAACAACAGCAGGTAGACCCATCGCGATCGAATTTCTTTCCCGGTATAAGAAATGACCATCAATAACCAACATACCGCCAAAAATGCAATTCCCAGGAACTGAATATTTGCCCAGAATAGTTTCACCTCAAGACTTTTACTCATTATTTCGAGAATAAAGCCCACCGTCCAGATCAGGGTTGTAATCATGGTCAACGAAAAAAGTTTGGCGACTTTGCGATACCGGAACTTCCAGGTAAGGCCGATCAGCGCAGCCAACACGACGGCCGAAATCATAAATGGAATAGTAAAGGGCGTAAATTGCATGAATTTATCCTAAAGATCTGCTTTGTTTACTTCAATTTGAACATTGCGTGTTACAGTATAGAACAAACCGTAACGGAAATGAGTATAAAACATATTTCGAAAGATTCAAAAGAATTTATCAAACTGATTGTTTGGCTGTAATTTTTTCGATATTCAGT